>DATKCX010000062.1:0-19067 GCA_035512975.1 Ilumatobacter sp. | reverse complement strand
CTTCAGCGCTTCCACGGGTTCTGGTTGGTAGTTGGACGTCGGCGTGGGGTTCGAGTCAGTCGTCATACCTACAGCGTGCCCGACGGGGACCGGATTCAGCCATCGGAGCGATTTGTTCGCGAACCGTTTCGTGACCTCGATCTCAACTCTGTGGCAGCAGATTCGCGCTCTCGGCGCAAATCGGCTGCCACAGATCGCGTCCAGTGAGTCTGGATTCCACATCGATGGGTGCCGCGCGTCGCTGCGATCCGCCCACACTCCACGGTGCTGTCGAATTCCCGTGGACCAGAACCCCGTCATCGCTTACCATGTGCCGCAGCCGCGGTTCGAACGTGAACCGGGAGCAACTCAATGGTCGTCGGATCAACGACCGATTCGGCGAACGGCAACTCGAATCGGCGGAGCTGAAGGTGAGGCGGGTTATCGGTGTCCAGTCACCGGCGGTGGGTGTGCCAGGCGGCACGCACTGGTCGTCGGATTATCCGAGATGGTTCAATGCGCAACGGGTGGTACCAGCCAGCGCCGTTCTCGGCGCTGGCTTGGGACTGGCCGCGTGGGCGCTTGCGTCCGGATGGTTGTTTGCCGTCGCGGTGGTGATGCCGGCGGCGATCGCCGCGTCTGTCGATCTCCGGTCGCGCCGCCTGCCCGATTGGCTCGTTGGTCTCGCCGCCACGCCGACGCTTGCGGCGATGGTCGCTGAAACGATCACGGTCAGTGCCGACGCGTTGGCGGCAGTGCTCCTGGGGTCGCTGGCAATGGGCTTAGCGATTTTCGTCACCCACGCGATCGCTCCTGACTCGATTGGCTTCGGCGACGTGAAGTTGGCGCTGGTGTTGGGAGCGGCGCTGGGCACGTGGGCACCAGCTCTCGGCCTTGTGGCGCTCGCCGTGGCGTCGGCAACCGCAATCGTCGAAGCGCTCGTTCGCCGTCGAACCGCTATCGCCTTCGGGCCGGGCTTGGTGATCGGGTTCGCCGTCACAGCGATGTTTCCGGAGGTGCTTGCGAGGCTTGTCGGAGGAATGACGGCGGGATGGTCGCGATGGTGAATGTACGCCGCCCAGCAAACTCCCCGGCCACTCCATCGGTTGCACTGGAACGGCCGGCAACCGAGTCGACCGCGCGTGGCTTCCGGCCCACGTCGCGACGTCGGGCAAGGGTCGCTGGAGGCGTCGCCTTGGCAGCCGTGGCCATCGGTGGCAATGTGCTGGTGTATTCGTCGCTGAACGAAGCGTCTGAAGTGGTGCAACTCGTCGCCAACGTTCGCGCCGGCGATCAGATCACCACCGCCGATCTACGCATCGTCGAAGTCGATCTCGACCCCACCGTGCCGCACGTGCCGGCCGACGACCTCGGGCTGATGATCGGCCAATACGCCAGGACCTATCTGGCTTCGGGAACCCTGATCATCCCGCAGGTCGTGCAGCCCGATCCGTTGGTGTCGCCAGGTACCGCGGTGGTCGCGGTCGTCGTTGCCGGGGGTGGCCTGCCCGCTGGAGTGATCGAACGGTCGCGCGTGCAGTTGGTGTACGGCGCTGGCGACACGATGGCCGTGGTCGACGGGCGAGTGGTCGCCCGGGCATCCGACAACACCGTCAGCGACTCCGCCATCACCGTCGAGGTGCCAGCCGACGCTGCGCCCGCGTTGGCCGCCGCCTCCGACGATGTTCGCGTGGTGTTGCTCGAGAGTGTCGACGATCCGGCGATCGGCGGCACACCTGTGCCCAGAGGTGGTGGCTAGTGGCGATCGTCGCGGTGGCAGGAGACTGTGCGACCACCACATCGGTCGTGTTGGCTGGGTCGTGGCCGGTGACCGACGATGTGCTGTTGGTCGAAGCCGACCCCACGGGTGGCGACCTCGCGGCGTGGTTCGACATTCCGGTCACGCCATCGCTGTCGAACGTGGTCACCAGAGTGCTCGACGGGTCGTGGCCAGAGGTGGAGCGGCTCACACGGGTCGCTCCCGTCGGGCTGCGGGTGCTGCCAGCGCCCGCAGGGGCTGGGGAAGCCCACCAGGCGGTGGCCGAATCAGCGCGGTCGTTGGTCAGCACGCTTGCAGCTCTCCGTACGCCGGTGGTCATCGCCGACGTGGGCGAACTCCCCGGTGTCGCCGCAGCCCATCCGTTCCTCGGCATGGCGTCGGTGGCCGTGGTGGTGCACCGCCAAGCAACTCAGTCAGCCCGCGCCGGGGCGGTGCGGTTGCAACGTCTCGCCGAGCGACTGGAAGCGATGCAAGGGTCGGTGCCGTCGATCGTGGTGGTCATGGTGGGCGCGGTGCCGTTCGGCCCCGACGAGGTGACCGCGTTTCTGCGGGAAATCGTCAGCGACATCGCAGTCGTCGCGCTGCCGGTCGATGACTTGGCGGCCGCCGTGATCGGCGGACGCACCGGAGTCTCAGCCAGTCGCCTCGCGCGACTGCCGCTCATGCGATCAGCTCAGCACCTCGCCGGCGTGGTCGACACAGCTCTGCAGTCGCGCGTCGCTGATCTCTGGCGAGCGGCCCGATGAGCACGTTGCGAAGCAACCCTCGGCTCGGGCTCGCCGACGATCGTTCTGCGTTGGTGCGGTTTGTCACTGATCGTGTGGCGGCGCGGCTGGTGGAAGCCATCGAATCCGACGAGTCCGATCGAACCGACGGCACGGCACGCGGTCCCGTTCCGCTCACCGCCGACTCGCGACGTCAGCAGATCATGGTGGGCGGGTGGCTGAGCGATGAACTCGCGACGGTCAACCACGACCGGATGCATCGCGGTGAGGCCCCGTTGTCGGAGATGGCCGACCGCGAGATTCGCTCGCGGGTCGTCGCCGAACTCACCGGCACCGGGCCGCTCGAGCGATTCATGACCGACACCACGATCGAAGAGATCGACGTCAACTCGCACCTGTCCACCTGGGTCACCTATGCCGACGGGCGCAAGGTCGACGTTGGCCAGCTGTGGGATTCGTCCGCCGATCTCACGGCGTACCAGAAGCGGCTCGCCCGCAGGATGACCGGTACGGGCGAAGGCAGGCTCGACACGCAGTCGCCCATGCTCACGTTTCAGGCCGACGACGGTTCGCGCGTGGTCATGGTGCTCGGCGGTCGAGGCGAACACGGCATCTCCACCCACCCGCGCATCGCGATTCGACGGTTCGTGCTCCGACATGAGGGTCTCGACGGCCTGGCCCGGCGCGGACTGTTTCCTCCCGGTCTGGTGCCGCGGCTGCGAGCGATGGTTCGGTGCGGCTTCACGATCTTGGTGTCCGGCCCACCAGGTGCCGGCAAGACCACGTTGCTCACCGAGTTGCTCGGCGAGGTGTCTGCGCGCGAACGGATCATCACGGTCGAAAAGAACCTGCTGGAGCTTCGACTGGAGGACGACCCTCGGCATCCCGACGCGCCAGCGCTCTTCACCCGACACTCGAACGCTGAAGGCGAAGGCGAGATCACCACTCGTCAGCTGGTGGAACTCACGCGCCGCCTCAACCCGGATCGCGTCGTGGTGGGCGAGCTGGTGGAAGACGAGGCGCTCGACATGCTCGACGTCGCTTCGATGTGCAAGCGCGGATCGTTGGCCACGATCCACGCCCACGCTGCTGATGTCGTGGTGCAGCGTCTCGCGTACTACGTGTCGAAATCGAACACGAGCTTGCCCGAGTTCGCGGTGTGGAGCCTGATCGCGCAAACGGTCGACTTCATCGTGCACATCGACCTCGTGCGCAACGAGGAAGGCGACGCCGCTCCGGTTCGGCGAGTCACGTCGATCATCGAAATCGGAGGGTTGGGTGAGTCGGGTGGGCTCTCCACCACCGAAGTGTTCGGTATGGCCGACGACCTCGAACTCGTGCAGGTCGCGCCGCTGTCGCATCGTCACCTCCAACGCCTCCGGCTGGCCGGCTACGACCCGCACCTGTTCCACGTGGGCGGCATGCGCTGATGGTCACCCAGTTGTTCGCACTGTCGACGTTGTTCGTGGTTGGCGTCGTCATCGCGTGCACGCCTCCCAACGAGTCGCGCGGGTTCACCATCGCTCGCGGCGGTTCCAGCGAGCGCTTGATCGGCGTGGTGGTGGGTTGCTTGGTTGGAGCCCTCGTGCTGGCGATGTCGGGTTGGGTGGTGTCGGGAGCAATCGTGGGCGTCGGTGCCGGTGTCGCCGCGACGGGTTGGCAGCGTCGCGAACGCGGCGGCGACGCGCCAGTGCAACGGCTCGACGCGTTGGCCTCTTGGATCGAAAGTGTCCGCGATGTGCTGATGGCCGGCGAGCAACCGATCGGTGCCATCAGTTCCACGGCGGCGTCGAGCGACCCGATCATTCGCCCTCATGTGCGGCGACTCGCGGCGGGGCTCGGGCGCCAAGACCCCGACATCGTCTTTCGGCGCTTCGCCGATGACCTCGACGACCCGTTGGCCGACCTCGTCGCGGCGGGGCTCGCCATCGCCATCCGCCGTGGTGCGCGCACGGCCCCCGTGCTCAGTGCGCTCGCCGCGCAAACACGCGAACAGGTCGATCGGCGGCGGCTGATCGAAGCCGAGCGCGCCCCGATGCGTCGAGAGGTCCAAGCGCTGTCGCTCATCATGGGCGGCCTGGTGGTGATGCTGTTGGTGTTCGGCAGATCCGAGTACCTCGACGTGTACGACTCGGCCGGGGGTCAACTGTTCCTCGCGTGTGCGCTTGGCGGGTACGGCGCGTTGATCGTGCGTGTGCAGCGGCTCGGCGCGTTCCCGCGGCCCAGTCGCTTCCTCACGGCAGGTTCGCGATGAGTGCGGTGGGCTCGCTGGTGGCGCTCACTGCGGTGGCGGTGATCGGTGTGCTCCTCATCGCCAGTGCTTGGCTGCAACCGGCACCGCGGCTCGATCGAGTGATCGCTCATCTACGGCGTGGTGGCGATGAGGCCGGGTACCAGCCCACGCGTCACTCGACGGCACCTCGTCGATTGGTCGCCCCGGCGCTCTCGCTCGCCGAGCGCTACCCGGCGCTGGTGCCGACACGCGCTCAGCTGGTCCTGGTGGATCGCACGGTCGACCAGCACGTGGCGCTGCTGGTGGTCGCATCGCTGCTCGGCCTGGTGGTACCGGCGGCCGCGATCGGTGCCCTGCAGGCCGCCGGGATCTTGGGATTGTGGTGGTTCGCCCCGGCCGTGGTGGCACTCGCCGGAGCTGTGCTGGCACCGATGCTCGTTCACTCGTCCACCGTCGAGCGTGCCAACGCGATTCGCAGCGACCTGCGTTACCAAGTGTCGGCGTTTCTCGACGTCGTGACGATGTTGCTCGCCGGAAACACCGGTTACGAAGGAGCGCTCGAGCAAGCGGCGCTCGCCGGGGATGGCCGCCTGTTTGCCGAACTTCGGCGCCGCATGCGCGAGGCCGGAGCGAGAGGTACCAGCCTCACCGCAGCGTTGGAGAGTGCCGGCGCGGACCTCGGCCTCGAAGAACTCGAACGCATCGCCGCCGCCGCAGCGCTCAGCGCCGCCGAGGGTGCGCCGGTGGCCCGCACGCTGGCGGCGAAGTGCGCCACCTTGCGCGCATCGTTGGCCACCGAACAAGAAACCGAGGCGCGGCTGCGCACGAGCCGACTCACCACACCGATCGTCGGCATGGCCCTGATCTTCATGGCCATGGTCATCTATCCCGCCCTGAACTTTGCTACCTGAGCCCGTCCCGACATCCCGGAGTTGCCAATGATCCGTCATCCATATTCACCGGTGGCCCACGGTGCCACGCATCAGCTCTACCACTGGCTGCTCGTCGCGGCCGGTTGCGAACGCCGGCAGGTCGACCGCGTCGACGGCGCGCCGGAGCGTGATCGCGGCGCGGTGTCGCTGGAGCAAGTGCTGTGGTTCGTCGCAGCTGGTGTGGCCGTGGCGGTCATCGCCAACGTGCTCTGGCAGCGCATCGCCGATCAGGCCGACGAAGACATCGAACTGCCCGAGTCGCCGACCGTCGGCCCCTGAGCCCATTGAGCGCCGCCGCTGCTCGCAAGGCCGGAACGTGGGGTCAGGCCCCACGTTCGCCGCGCGACCGTGGTTCCGCGTCGCTGCAGATCGTGCTCCTCACACCCGTGTTCCTCGTGATCGCGATGATGGCGTTCCAGGCCGCACTGTGGAGTCATCAGCGGACTCTGGCGCGTGCTGTGGCGCGCGACGCAGTGACGATGGTGGCTCGAGGCGGCCAATCCGCCGAGGAATCCGAGCAGGCGGCACTCGCGATGATGCAAGCCGACCGGATGCTCGATCACCCGACCGTCGACATCAGCTATCGGCCGGGTGGCAGCCGCCGCCAACCCGACTCCACCACCGTGATCGCGACGATCAGGGGCACCGCGCCCGGCATGATCGTCGGCACCGGGGTGGCGGTCTCGGTGACCGAGGTGCTGCCCCTCGAGGGATGGCAGCCGTGAGCAACACCGCGTGGCGTGACCGCGGAGCAGCCGAGGCACTCGGCCTGGTCATCATGTTTCCGGTCATGGTGCTGATGGCGATTCTGATCGTGGCGATCGGGCGCGGCATCGAGGCCACTGCCCAAGCTCGCTCCACTGCCGAGGCTGCCGCTCAGGCCGCGGCATTGCAACGATCTGCACCGGCTGGCGAAGCGGCCATGCTCGACGTCGTCAAGCGCATGCTCGGCGCGTCGACGACCTGCGTCGACAACGAGTCGCATCTGGCCTGGGCTGCTCCGGTCGGCGGGGAGCCTGGGCGAGCAACCGTCACGGTCACTTGTACTCGGCCGGGCGATGGCCTGGAACCGCTCGAACTCTCCGACGCGCGGTTTACCGTGACCGCGATTGCGTCGATCGACCCGCTTCGCGCCAGCGGCGAGCGAGCGACGGGCCTGGGACTGCCGTGACGGCTCCCGTTTGCGGCCAGTCCGGGGCGGCGCGCTGTCGGGGCGATCGCGGCTCGTCGATGGCGGCTGCGCTCGTGTTGTTGTTCACGTTCACAGCGGGCGGCATCATCTGGTTGGGTCGTGACGTGAACGAAACGGTCGCGCTGCGATCGACCGCCCAATCGATCGCGTTCCAGGCGGCGCGCGCTGGGGCGCAAGAGATCGTGCTCGGAGCGCTGCGAGACGAGGGAGATACCGACATCACGCTCGACCATGCGGTGGCGCGCAACACTGCGCTCGCTCAGGGTCGCGAGATGATCGAGGCGTACGCAGTCGAGGGAGTGGTTGCCGATGTAGCGATCGACGGCAACGACAACGTCACGGTGACCGTTCATCTCGTCGGTCCAGGCGGGGCGAAGGTCACCGGTGTCGGCATTGCTCACCCCGAGTCGCGATGAACGTTCGCTCGACCTCGTTGCTGCCGAACCGGACCGACGTCGGTCCACACCAGCGCGTGAGCAGTCTCCAGTGTGCGGTCGCACGATTCCTCGTTCGCAGGCGACGGTCGGCCAACGGGTTCGTAGCGCTCTTGGAAGGAGCCCATCGATGAAGCTTGTTGTGTTCATGCGTTCGTTGGTCGCACTCGCGGTCATCGTGGTTGCTGCGCCATGGGCCATGATCCGGGTCGCGTCGCTGCGGTTCGGAGGACCGACGCCGTGGTTCGGCGTGCCGTCACCCGCCCAGTGGCGGTGGGACCAGATTCAGCCAGCGATGACCAACCGATTGACCGAAGCGACGATCGCCGATGTGGTGATTCGTGTGTCACTCGCCGTTGCGTGGGTCGCCATCGCGACGCTCGTGATCACGGTATTTGCAGAGCTTCGGCACATGGCGCGCCATCACGGGTTGCCCATGCCCGACATTCGCGGCCTGGGCCTCACGCAGCGGGCGGCACGCGTGATCGCAGCTGGATTGCTCGTGGTGAATCCGATGGTGGGATCCACGTCGCGAGCCGTCGCCAGCGACACGTCGATGCTCGTCGCGTCACCCCGCTCCGCCACCGCGCACGTGGCGGAGTTCGAACATCCTGAAGCCCCGCCGTCGTTGCCTGTTCGGGTCGCCCCCGTCGGTGGTCCGCACGAGGTTCTGCGTTTCGAAGCGCCGCTGCACGTGGAAGCTGGCTCGACGGAGTACGTCGTCAAGGCGGGCGACAGCATCTATGGCATTGCCGGGCGCTTTGCCGGGCCGTCGGCCGCCGAGGTCGCCGACTACGCCGAACGACTGCTCGACCTGAACATCGGCCGAACCATGCCCGACGGCGAACAGTTCAACAACGCGGCCTTCATCGATGTCGGCTGGACGCTCGTGTTGCCCGAATCGGCAGGCATGCATGGTCTGGAAGGTGACGTCGCACCGGTGCCGCCGCTCGAACCGACGGCGATGACTCATGTGGTCGTGCAGAACGAGTCGCTGTGGTCGATCGCCGCCGACGAACTGGGCGATGGACATCGGTGGGACGAACTCTTCGCCGCCAACGAGGGCCGAGCGTTCGCAGACGGGCGTGTGTTTGCCGACCCGGCAGTCATCCAGCCCGGATGGGAGTTGCTCCTACCGGGTGGCGTCGAGACGCAGAGTGTGGAGCAGCCAGCTCCGGTCGAGCCGGTCGAGGATCTCGCCAGCAGTGTCGTCGAACTTCCAGCCGAGGTACCAGGAGCGAGCGATGCAGCACAGCTGGATGCATCGGCCGATGTCGATGTGGAACCCGCTGCTGCGCTCGACATCGATGCGCTCGCTGTGCCGACGAACGACGAAGTTCGCTCCGAGTCCGACGTACCTCCACCAGCTGCAGCGCTGCCCAACTCGGCGGTGAACAGTTGGCAAGCGGGACCGGTCACGAATCCATCCGGTGTACCGCCCGTCGAACGCGAAGACCTGCGATCGGAATCGAGTGTGCAGTTGATCACGCTCGAGCGGGCGGCCATGTTGGCTGGAGGAGTGCTGTTGCTGCTGGCCGCCCGCCGACGTCAGCAACTTCGCGCCGCTCGGCCTCGCGCGCGCATACCCGCTCCTGCACCCGCAGCGATGGCCGCTGAGCGTCAGCTGCGGACGATCGGTGGCGGCGAGCGATTCGTCCGAGTCGATCTGGCGTTGCGGGCGGCGGCTCCGGCGCTGGTGGAACGGGGCGCGCGGTTGGCGGCGATGCTCGTCGCTGACGATGGTTCGATCGAACTCTGGGCCACCGGGCCGGCCAATTTGCGAGCGCCGTGGCAAGGCATTGGCGACCGTTGGTCGCTAGCTGGAGACGTGCCGCTGGAAGCGTTGGCACCGGAAGCCAGGCGCGTCATCGCGCCCTCGCCAACACTCGCCCACGTCGGCGTGCAACGTGGGTCGGGTCGAAAGGGGGACCGCGACGTGTACATCGATCTCGAAGCTCTTGGAGCGGTCGAGGTCGGCGGTACCGGCGCGCAGGCCGACGCGGTGGTCGCCGCGATCGCTTCGACGCTGTCCAGTTCGGTGCTCGCCGAAGTCTCGACACTCATCGGTGTCGGCGTGCCCGACGAGGCGTTCCTTGGTCACCGATTGCACGTCGGCGTCAGCGATGTCACATCGGCATACGCGGCCGCGGCGGAAGCGATCGGGTCCACGTCGAACCAGACCACGCCGACGTTCGAGCTGCGCACGCGTGGCACCGGCGGCGACAGCTGGGACCCCGCCGTGGTACTGGTGGGTGCCTCGGTTGGCGATACTCCTGCCCCTGCCAACGGGTGTGGGTTGGCGGTGATCTCGGCATCGCCGATCGTCGGCCCGTCGAGCCGGTTGGCTCCTGATGGCGACGCCTGGGCGCTGCGGCCGCTCGGGTTGCGGTTCGTGCCGATCGGGCTGAGCGAGGCCGATCTCGCCACGATCGCTTCGCTGGTGGAGCCGGCGCAGCTTGATGAATTCGAGCCGTCACTCGTCGATGCGTTGGGCGACCACACGATCACCGGATACGCCGGCCGTGACGTGTGGACCGACGACCTGGCCGCATTGGAACCCGTCGACGTTCACGAACTCGACGTTCACGAACTCGACCATCACGAACTCGACGATCACAGTCTCAATGGTCACACTGTCGACGATGCGACGGTAGTGGTACCGCGGGAGCCGGCGACTCGCCCGGGTGACGTCGAGCCGGTCGACAACGATCAGCCGGCTCATTCGTTCCTGATCCGGCTTCTGGGCCCGATCAGCGTGGAGTCGGCCGATGGCACACCGGTCGACTTCGAGCGATCGAAGACCAAGGAACTCCTCGCGTGGATGGTCACACATCGCGAGCGGTCGACGCGCACGTTGGCGCGAACCGGCATGTGGGAGCTCGACGTGCGTGACGCAACGTTCGCCAACGTGGTGTCCGAGGCTCGCCGCGCGTTGGCGCGGGTGGTGGAACCGCCGGAGGGTGACGAGTGGGTGGGGCGCACCCTCACCGAGGCGCTGCCGCTCCACAGCGCCGTACGTTCCGACGCCGACGCGCTTCGCACGGCGTTGCAGTTGGCGCGGTTGCAACCGCCGTCGCAGGCCATCGCAACCTTGGCTCCTGCGGTCGATCTCATCCGCGGCATGCCATTCGAAGGGGTGTCGTACCTGTGGGCGGACCCAGAGGGAATCGCCTCGAACCTGGTGTTGCTCGCCACCACGGCGGCCGCCGAACTGGCGGCGCATTGCCTGTCGGTGGGCGACGTGGAGGGCGTGTTCGCGGCCACGGGTCGGGGCCTCGCCGTACTGCCCGGGCACGAGGAACTGATCGGGTTGCGGATGCGCGCCCACAGCGATGCGGGCGATCTGGCAGGAGTGAGATTGGAGTGGGAGAGCTACTCGCGCGCCCTGCTCGCCGACCCGTGGAGCGACGGCGAACCGTCGCCAAAGCTCGTGTCGCTACGCGCCGAGCTGCTGAGTCCGGCCACATAGCAGCCCCGGATCACGCCGCACTCTCTCGTGGCGTGTGAGTGAACATCAGCCAAAGAGTCGGTGTTGAGTCGGCGTCCGAGCTGACAAGGGTGTTGCTGGTAACTACGGTCGGCCCCACACGGACATGCAGGTGCACTTGGCAGCTGCGTCCCCTCACAAGGAGCCCCACTGTTGAGAACCCGAATTTTGGCTGCCGCTGCGGTTGCGGTGGCTGGCACTTTCACCGTCGCAGCCACAACGCCAGCGGCATCTGTTTCGGCCTTTGCCAACCCACCGACGACAGTGTTCATCAACGAATTCCACTACGACAACACCGGCACTGACACTGGCGAGTTCGTCGAGATTGCGGGCCCGGCCGGAACCGACCTGACCGGTTGGGCTGTCGTGTTGTACAACGGTGCGAACTCGACGGCCTACGACACCGACGCGCTGTCCGGAACCATTTCGAACCAAAGCGGCGGCTACGGAACGGTGACCGTGAACTATCCGTCGAACGGAATCCAGAATGGCTCCCCCGATGGAGTCGCTCTGGTCGATAACGGCGCACTCGTTCAATTCCTGTCGTACGAGGGCTCGTTCACCGGGGTCGGAGGGCCGGCCGACGGAGTTCTCAGCACCGACATCGGCGTCAGCCAGGCAGGGACAGAACCAATCGGTAGTTCGCTGCATCTGATTGGTAGCGGCTCGACGTATGGCGACTTCACCTGGGCGGCGACCACAGACGACAGCCCCGGCGCGGTCAACACCGGCCAGGCGTTCGTTCTGGAGCTCGACGTCACCGTGGAACCGGCGAGCCAAACTGTGGCCGTCGGCGCGGATGCAACCGTGACAGCCACTGCAGTTGGCGGCACCGAGCCATATGGCTACCAGTGGTACGAAGGTGCCGCGCCTGGCACGTTGATGGTTGGCGAAACCAACGCCGCGCTGACCGTTACCCCAGGTGTCGCTGGCACGATCGAGTACTACGTCGAAGTCACCGACGCCGCGCCGACAACCGTTGTCAGCGGTACGGCAAGCGTCACCGCCGAGGTGCCCGTCGCCCCGACGCTCGACCCCATCGAACCTGACGAATACACCGTCACGACGGGTGACTCTGTCGAGCTCACCATCACGGTCGCCAGTGGCACCGGGCCGTTCGGCTACGAATGGTTCGAAGGCACGCCCGACACCGGCGTCACCACCGGCGTCACCACCGGCGTCACCACCGCTACGTTCAACAGCGGCCCACTCGACGAAGACACGAGTTTCTACGTCGTCGTCACCGGCGCGGCCGGCCCAACCACCAGCAATGTGGTCACAGTCGACGTTGTCCCGCCGCCGTGTGCGAATCCGATTGATTCGATCAGCGAGATTCAAGGCACGACGGATACGTCTCCGTGCCTCGGCGACACTGTTGTGGCGGAGGGCATCGTCGTCGGCGACTACGAGGGCGCGTCGCCTGCCCTGCGCGGCTTCTACATCCAGTCGCGCGACGAAGACCAGGACGACGACCCGCTCACCTCAGAAGGTCTCTTCGTCTTCAACGGAGCAAATACCAACCTCGTCGACTTGGGTGATGAGGTGCGAATCACGGGAGTCGTCGGTGAGAACCAAGGGCAAACCCAGGTGTCGATTTCCTCGCTGCTCCCGCCGGTCCTTCTCGGTGAAGAGCGAACGGTCACGCCAGGCTTGCCGGTACTACCGGTCGCCACCGCCGACGGGCTCGAGCGCTTCGAAGGAATGTCGGTGACGTTCACCCAAGAACTGACGGTGACCGAACTTTTCCAGCTCGGTCGCTTCGGTCAGGTCACGGTGTCGGCAGACGGCAGGCTCGATCAGCCCACAGCCGTAGTCGAGCCTGGTGCTGCGTCGATTGCCCTGCAAGCAGAGAACAACTTGCGCAGGATCATCATCGACGACGCGTCCCAGTTCCAGAACGTCGACCCGATCGTGTGGGGCCGCGACGGCCTGCCGTTGTCGGCCAGTAACACGTTGCGCGGCGGTGATACCACCATCGGAGCGACGGGCGTGCTCACCTTCACCTGGGGAGGCAACTCTGCCAGCCCGAACGCGTACCGTTTGCGTCCAGCGTCGCCGGCCGCGCAAGCCATCGCCGACATCCAGTTTGTCGGTGCCAACCCTCGCCCGACCAGCCCACCCGATGTGGGCGGCACACTGCAGGTCGTTGGTTTCAACGTGCTCAACTACTTCACTACGCTCGATGTCGGCGCTGTCGACAACTGTGGCCCGGTCGGTTTCGAACAAGAATGTCGTGGGGCCGAGAGCGAACAGGAACTCACTCGTCAGCACGCCAAGTTGATTTCGGCACTGCTACAGGCCGACGCCGATGTGTTCGGATTCGCCGAGCTCGAGAACACCACAGGCGTCGACCCGTTGCAGCCGATCATCGACAGTTTGAATGCCGTCGATGGCGTCGACACGTGGGTTGCCGTGGACAGCGATCCGACCACTGCCGGTGCCGACACGATCGGGACCGACGTCATCCGAGTTGGCGTGATCTATCGACAAGACCGGGTGGAACAAGTTGGTGTACCGGCAGTTCTCGATGACTCGGTCGACCCCACCTTCGACGACGACAACAATCGCCCGACGCTGGCGGTGTCGTTCAGCGAACTCGCCACCGGTGAAGAGATGACGGTCGTCGTCAACCACTGGAAGTCGAAGGGCAGCTGCCCAGCTCCTGGTACTCCAGACTCCGACGCTTTCGACGGCGCTGGTTGTTGGAACGCCGTTCGCACCGCCGCGGCGACCGCAGTGGTCAACTGGCTCGGCGACTACCCAACCGGTGTCATCGACGACGACGTGTTGATCTTCGGCGACCTCAACTCGTATGCGCAAGAAGATCCGATCGACGTGTTGCGCAACGCGGGATTCGTCGATCTGGTGCAAGCGTTCAACCCGGGCGCCTACTCCTACGTATTCGACGGCCAGTGGGGAACGCTCGACTACGCATTTGGTTCGGCTTCCCTGACGGCGCAGACCACGGGCGCCGACGATTACCACATCAACGCCGACGAGCCCTCGATCCTCGACTACAACACCAACTTCAAGACGCCCGCACAGGTCATCAGCTTGTATGCGCCCGACGAGTTCCGCACGTCAGACCATGATCCCGCAGTTGTGGGAATCGACCTTGGTGGTGCGGAGCCGGCCGTCACGATCAACCAGGCCGCCGGTCAGGCGGATCCCACCAACGGAAGTTCGGTCCAGTTCACTGTGGTGTTCTCGGCACCGGTGACTGGATTCGACGCCAGCGACGTCGTCGTGACCGGAACTGCCACGACCGGGACCCCGGTGGTGGCCGGCACCGAACCGGGCACGACCTTCACCGTCACGATCCCGGTGACCGGAGATGGGACCGTCACCGTCGACGTCCCCGCCGGAGCGGCGAACATCGAGCTCGGTGCGCCGTCACTGGCGTCGACGTCGACCGACAACATGGTGACCGTCGACACGACCCGGCCATCGGTCACGGTCACTCCACCGGATGCCAGGGGCAGCCGTCCCGGTCCCGCCGTCTATGTCATCGCGTTCTCGGAACCGGTCACTGGCCTCTTGGTCTCTGAGCTGTCGATCATCGGCCGAACGACTGGTTACACGCCGACGTTGACAACCACCGATGGCATCACGTGGACGTTGACGTTCTCTCCACACACACCGATGGCCAGGTTCAACGCCAGTCAGGTCAGGGTGAGCGTGCCGGAAGGAGTTGCGGTCGACGCCGCTGGTAACACCAACACGGCATCGCCGGAGACCGGTCCTGGTGGCCGGGCCTCACAGGTTGCCGTGTAGCCCCAGCCGAGGCGGCG
Organism: Ilumatobacter sp.; assembly: GCA_035512975.1. Taxonomy (GTDB): domain Bacteria; phylum Actinomycetota; class Acidimicrobiia; order Acidimicrobiales; family Ilumatobacteraceae; genus Ilumatobacter. Next base: position 4,514 of record DATKCX010000062.1, on the reverse strand, counting down.
GGCCGTCGTGCAATTCGTTGCTTACGTCTGGTATTGCACGGCGGCCCGTTCTGCAACGTAGCCGGTGATCACTTCTTCGATCAGCAACACGTGGTCGGGGTGGACTCGGTAGGCCCGAAAGTCGGCCACGTTGTCGAAGTCGGCGACCACCACATAATCGAAGTTGCCCTCGGTCACACCCACATCGGCACCGTGAGAGTAGGCGCGGATCTCATCGACCAGCACGGGCAGCGCGTCCAATCGATCACGGACCTTGGCAACGTGGTCTGGGTCGATGTCGTCGACCCACTGGAACATCACGACATGGCGAAACGGCATCCGCCCATTTCACCACGAACCGGACGGTAGCGAGTAGGCGGGGCAGGTTCGGCCAAGGCCCCTGGCGGCTCGACCTGCAGCCACATCAGCACTGCGCGAGGTCGGTTTGCCAAGAGGTGACCGGTCGCAAGAGGTGACTGGGCGCGCTGTGTGACAGCGGGTCTTGTCGCCGCGGCAAAAGACGGTGCCGTGAGTGGTTCCTAGTGGTACTGGTCGAGGATGGTGTTCTCGGTGACGCGGTCGATCGTTGCCTTGATGGTCTTCGCGGTGTCGACATCGACGCCATCGATGGCTACCAGATCGTCGATGCTCACCCGCTGCAGCCGCGACAGACCGTCGAAGTTGCTGGCGATCTTCACGGCGAGGTCGGGTGACAGCGAATCGACCCGGCGCAGCAGCCGAATGCCCCGCGGCGCAATCTCGTCTTTCAGCGAAACGTCACCCAAGTGCAGCGCCTTCAAGGCGACCTTGGCGCTGAGCACATCGTCGTCGTTCAACCGTTCCATCTCTGCCAACGTGTCTTCCACGTTGCGGTGCGGCGGCAGATAGTCGGCCACGACCAGGTCGAGTTGGTCGTCGATCTCGTTGTAGATCTCGTCGAGTTGTAACCGGAGCAACCGGGCATCGATGCCGAGCTCGATGATCATCGTCTCGATCTCGTCACCGATGCGGCGCACCATTTCGCCGCGCTGCAACGCAGCGACGACATCGCGCACCGTGACCACGTCTTCGAGTTCCAGCGCGGTGAGCACCGTGATCGCATCGTCGAGGCGGGTCTTGTACCGCTCGAGCGTTTGCAACGCTTGGTTGGCTCGGTCGGCGAGTCGGCCCACTTCTTGGAGCTGACGCTTCGCGCCGCCCGCGTACACGTTGATGACGCCCATCTCTTCCGACGCCGAGACCACCGCGACGTCGATGGACCGGGCGACACGCTCGGCGGTGCGGTGGCGCGTGCCGGTTTCGCTGGTGGGAACAGTGTGGTCGGGCACAAGGTGCACGTTGGCCCTGGCGATACGACTGCCATCGGTGGAGATGATGATCGCACCGTCCATCTTGGCGAGCTCGGAGAGACGCTGCGGGCTGTACGGCGCATCGACGAGGAACCCACCTGAGCAGATCGCCAGCACCTCTGGGTCGTCGGACAGCACCAACAGTGCCCCGGCCTTCGATCGAACGATGCGGTCGATACCGTCACGCAACGGGGTGCCAGGAGCAACCCGAGCGAGCGCCATGCGCATGGGCTCGTTGGCTACACCGTGGCGCATGGTCATGGCCCGAGTGTAGTTGCGAACGCTTGCCGTAGGGGGGCCGATATCTGGAGTACACCCTTGTGCGCGCAGTGTTCGTCAGTCGTTCAACGAACGTCCGAGACCGGCGGCAGCCAGCGCCTCCGGCAGTGTGGAGACCCGCAGCAGTTGCAGGCCGCTGTTGGGCAGATCGGGAGCGTGGCGCGGCAGGATCACGCGGCGAAAGCCGAGGCGTGCCGCTTCGCTGAGGCGCCGCTGGGAGTGGGCGACCTGACGGACCTCGCCGCCGAGCCCCACCTCGCCGAACGCCACCAGATCGGCCGGCAACGGGTGGTTGCTGACGGCGCTGGCAATGGCGAGACACAGCGCCACGTCGAGCCCTGGCTCGATCAGCCGAACGCCGCCCACGGTTGACGCGTACACGTCGTGCTGGTGCACGCCCACGCCGGCGCGCTGTTGCAGTACCGCGAGCAGCATGGCCAGCCGGCTGCCGTCGATGCCTTGTGTGGTGCGCCGCCCTGGCACGTTGGGCGGTGCCATCGTGGTGAGCGCCTGCACTTCGATGACCAGCGGGCGCTGCCCTTCGATGGTGGGTGCAACGGCCGAGCCGGGCACCCCCGTGCGTCGATCGCCCAGGAACAGTTGGCTGGGATCGGGAACACCGATCAGCCCTTCGCCCACCATTTCGAACAGCCCCAGCTCGTTGGTGGGGCCGAAGCGGTGTTTCGACGCGCGCAGCAGCCGCAACGCATGGTGGCGCTCGCCTTCGAACGCCAGCACCGTGTCGACCACGTGCTCGAGGACGCGCGGACCGGCCAACGTGCCTTCCTTGGTGACGTGACCGACCAGCACGATGGCGATGTCGTAGCGCTTGGCGGCCGTGACGAGCTGATGCGCGCAGCCGCGCACCTGCACCACCGAACCCGGCGGCGACCCGAGTGTGGGATCGTGCATGGTCTGGATGGAGTCGATGACCACGAGTTCGGGACGTTGTTGATCGATGGCCGTGAGCACCGCCGGCAACGACGTGTCGGCGTAGAGCCACAGGTTGGGCCGCACGGCGTCGAGCCGCTCGGCACGCAACCGAACCTGCTGGGCGCTCTCTTCGGCGGTGACGTACAGCGTGGGGCCGTTCCAGGCGGCGAGCAGCTGCAGCAGCAGCGTGCTCTTGCCGATACCCGGCTCGCCACCGAGCAACGTGACCGACCCGGCGACGATGCCGCCACCCAACACACGATCGAGTTCGCCGATACCGCTCGCCCGGGGCGCAGCCGAGTGCGGATCGACGTCGCCGATGGGCTGTGGGGGAGTGGCCGCCGGCCCGATCTGGGGCAGATCGCGCGCGAACGCGACCTCTTCCACCAAGGTGTTCCACTGCCCGCACGAGGAACACTGGCCTGACCACTTCGGGTGCGACACACCGCAGTCGGTGCAGACGTGTTCCACTTTCGCTTTGGCCATGCGGCTCATCATGGTTGATGGGTGTGACATCGGGGGCGATCCGCTCGACCTCCTGTCACCGTGCGACACCCGCCGGATAGGGTTTTGGCCATGGCAACTCCCTTCCCACCGTTCGACGGTTCGGCCCCCAAACAGCAGCAGTTCTCGTCGGTGCCCGACATGGGCATCAATCCCGAGCACCGTTACACGGCCAAGATGGCCACCTCGTTGGGTGAGATCGTGATTGCGCTCGACCCGATCAATGCGCCCCTCACCACCAACAACTTCGTGTTCCTCGCGCTCAACCACTACTACGACGGCATCATTTTCCACCGCATCATCAACGGCTTCATGTGTCAGGGTGGCGACCCCACGGGCACGGGTCGCGGCGGCCCCGGCTACAAGTTCAACGACGAGCTCCCCAAGCCCGGCCAGTACGAAATCGGCTCGGTGGCCATGGCCAACGCCGGCCCCAACACCAACGGCAGCCAGTTCTTCCTCATCTCCGGCCCCAGCGGCGTGGGCCTGCCGCCGTCGTACTCGTTGTTCGGCAAGATCGTCAAGGGCCTCGACGTGCTCGACGCCATGCAGCGCGTGCCCACCGGTGGCGGCGACAAGCCGAAAGACGACGTCGTCATCGAGTCGGTCACCATCACCGTCGCCACCGACTGACCTGTTCGTGCCCGCCTCGGCTCGCCCGCGTCAAGCCGCAACGCATTCTGGCAAGGGTCTGACCCCTTCTTGACCGCGACTTCGTCCAGCACGATTTCCGCGGTACAGGCGCGCCGTCTGGCACTTGCGGCGCAAGGGTTTGCCGATCCGCGACCCACCGGCCGCGTCGATCGGCGCCACTTGCGGCGCGCTCTCGACCGCATGGGCCTCATCCAGATCGACTCGGTCAACGTGCTCGTCCGCAGCCAGGAGCTGCCGCTGTTCGCCCGTCTCGGGCCGCACCCGCGTTCGCTCATTCACGAAGCCACCGCCGCCGGCGAGCTGTTCGAGTACTGGGTGCACGAGGCCAGCCATGTGCCCACCGCGCATCACCATCTGTATCGCTGGTCGATGCAGCGTCAGCTTCGCTGGCCCGCACTGCAGCGGCTGGCGCGCGACCGGCCGGGCTTCATCGACGAGGTGTACCAGCACGTCGTCGACAATGGCCCCATCGCGGCAGGCGACCTGAACCAACGAGACGCCAAGAAGGGCTCGTGGTGGGATTGGGACGACGGGAAGATCGCGCTGGAGACGCTGTTCCATGAAGGGCGCATCGCCGCCCGTCGGCGTGCCAACGATTTCGCACGCCTCTACGACGTGACCGAGCGGGTCATCCCCGCTCCAGCGCTCGCCATGCCCGACATGCCCGAACACGATGCCCGCAAGGAACTGCTCGTGCACGCAGCCAGGTATCACGGTGTGGCTGCGCTCGCCGACCTGTGCGACTACCACCGCATGAAGGTGCCGGTCTGCCGACCACTCGTTGCCGAGCTGGTGGAAGACGGTCGGCTCGTGCCA
>DATKCX010000061.1:0-7713 GCA_035512975.1 Ilumatobacter sp. | reverse complement strand
GGCACTCATGGGTGCAGCTATCTGTTGGCCGTCGACATGGAGATGGAGCCGGTGGCGGGTTACGAGTTCGCCAGCTGGCAACAAGGCTTCGGCGACGTCCACCTGGTGCCCGACATGGCCACGTTGCGCCGGGCTGCCTGGACGGAATCCACCGCCGTGGTGTTGTGCGATGTGCGGGACAACACGTCACATCAGCCGGTCGGCGTCGCTCCTCGCACGGTCTTGCGCCGCCAGATCGCGCGACTCGCCGCGCTCGGTTTCGAGGCGAAGGCTGCCTCTGAGCTGGAGTTCTACCTGTTCGACGACGACTACCGGAGCGCCAGCACCTCCGGCTATCGCGACCTGCAGCCGTCTGGGTGGTACTCCGAGGACTACCACCTCCTGCAAGGCGGCCGAATCGAGGGGTATGTAGGCGCGGCGCGCAGCATGTTGAACGCCGCCGACATTCCCGTCGAGAACTCCAAGGGCGAAACCGGCCGCGGCCAGCACGAGTTGAACGTTCGGTATGCCGAAGCACTCGACATGGCGGATCGTCACACACTGATGAAACACGGCATGAAGGAACTCGCTGATCGTCAAGGCATCAGCGTCACGTTCATGGCCAAACCGTTTCACGACGACGCCGGCAGCAGCAGCCACCTACACCTGTCGCTGTGGGACGCAGAGGCCGGCACGAACGTGTTCGCCGGTGACTCCAACGACGGCCGCAGCGACCTGTTTCGATGGTTCCTCGCCGGCTGGATGGCCTACACCGACGATTTCATGGTGTGCTACGCGCCGACGATCAACTCGTACAAGCGATATGTCGACGCTTCCTGGGCCCCAACACGAGTCGCCTGGTCTGGCGACAATCGCACCGCCGGATTTCGGGTGGTGGGCCATGGTCCATCGCTGCGCATCGAGTGTCGCTTGCCGGGGGCCGACTGCAATCCGTACCTCGCCTACGCCGCGTCTCTCGCCAGCGGATTGGCAGGAATCGAGCAACGGTTGGAACCACCGGCCCGGTTCAACGGCGACGTGTACTCGGCCCAGCAACTGCCGCGGGTCGCCCGAACCCTGGCCGAAGCCGTGGAGACGTTCGCCACCAGCGACGTAGCAAGGTCAGCGTTCGGAGACGACGTCGTCGACCACTACGCCCACTTCCACCGCACCGAGGTCGAAGCGTTCAACACGTCGGTCACCGACTGGGAACGCCAGCGCTACTTCGAACGCATCTGACTCCGAGCAGCGGGGTCAGACCCCTTGTACGGTCAGGGTTCGAGCACGGCCCGGGTTCCGTCGATGGTGATCGCTGCCCGTTGGCCGGGATGCAGATGATCGGTCTTCGAACTCGCAAGGTTGGCACTGACCAGCAGATCGAGCACATCGAGTCGAACCGAGACGACGGTGGTCGCGCCCTGGAAGGTGGTGGCCACGACCGAGCCGACGAGGCCAGTCGGACCGTCGCCAGTTCCTTCGACGCCGACGTCTTCTGGTCGCACGAGCAACGTCGCCGTGCTGCCGGCAGCCCCTGTCGCAGCTGCCGCTGTGGGCACCGCGACACCGTGAACGGTGACGTGCGTGCCGTCGACGACCTCGGCGGGGAACTCGTTCATCGAGCCGACGAACCGCGCCACGAACGCGGACGACGGGTGCGAATACACATCGGACGGTGCACCCACCTGCTCGAGACGACCATTCGACATCACGCCGACCCGGTCCGCGATGCCGAGCGCTTCTTCCTGGTCGTGGGTGACCATCAGCGTGGTGATGCCGAGTTCGGTTTGAATGCGACGAATCTCGTCACGCAGCTGGAGACGCACTTTCGCATCGAGCGCCGAGAGGGGCTCGTCGAGCAGGAGCACCTTGGGCTGAATCGCCAAGGCACGGGCCAACGCGACTCGCTGCTGTTGACCACCAGACATCTGGTGCGCGTAGCGGTCGGCGAACTGGCTGAGCTGCACCAGTTCGAGCATCTCCCCCGCCCGTCGACGACGTTCGACCTTGTCGATCTTGCGCGTGCGCAGGCCGAACTCCACGTTCTCGACCGCGGTGAGGTTCGGGAAGAGGCTGTAGCTCTGGAACACCATGCCGATGTTGCGTCGGTGCGCCGGCACACGAGTGAGATCGGACCCACCGATGGCAACCGTGCCGGCGTCGGCGAACTCGAACCCCGCGGCGATGCGCAGTGCAGTGGTCTTGCCACAGCCCGACGGGCCGAGCAACGTGATGAGCTCACCGTCGGTGACCTCCAAGTCGAGCAGCTCGAGCGCGATGGTGGGGCCGAATGACTTGCTGACACCAGCGAATACCAAGGCGCTCATCGCGCTCCTTCATCAATGTTTCGATCAGACCGGGGTGACACTCGCCCCACCTCGCTTGCGGGTGACGATGGTGAGCACGCCGAGCAGCAACGTGGTGGCGACCAACAACAGCAACGACATCGCCGTTCCTTGCTGTCCGTTGCTCTGCTGGAAGACCACCAACTCTTGTGTGAGGGTGGGCTTCAGCAACACGCTCGCGATGGTGTACTCCCCGAGCACGACGGTTGCGGTGAGAAACGAGGCCGAGACGATCGAGGTGCGCAGGTTGGGGATGATCGCGCGTCGCAGCGTGGTACCCCAACCGGCCCCGAGGCTTCGTGACGCGTCGACGAGTGTCTTCAGGTCGAGCGCTCTCATGCCGGCGTCGAGCGCACGATAGGTGAACGGCAACGCCAGCACGACGTAGAACGGCACCAACGAATAGTGGGAGTTGAGGAACCAACGGGCATGTGGCTGGACCACCCGGATTCCGGCCACCAAGGCGATCGGAGGAATGACGTACGGCAGCACCGTCAGGAACTCGATGATGGAACGCATCCGCGGCAGACGCAGGTTGACCCACACCGTGGTGGGAATCAGCAGTGCCATCGTCGCGAACACCGTGGCGACTGCCAACTTGATGCTGAGGTACATCGCTGATCGCAACTGCTCGTCGCGGAACGGCTCGACCACCGGGTCGAACGACCACCGGCTGGTGAGGTTCGACCAGCGCAGGTTGATCACTGGGATGCTCTGGAACGAGAATCGAGTCATTGCGATCAGCGGCAACACGAAATACACCGCGCACACCAGCACCGTTGCGATCGGCACGATCACGTTCGACAGTCGGCGTCGACCTGCCGCGGATGCGCTCATTGCTGCCACCGTTCCGAGCGGCGACGAAGGACGTAATAGATGCCCATGTTGACGACCATGATGATCATCATCCATGCCGCCAACGAGTAGCCGAGTTGTTGCTCGCCTGTGCTACTGAAGTCGCCGCCGAGATAGAAGCCGATACGCAGAGGCACCAGCGTTGACTTGGTCGTCAACGCGGCAGCGGTGGCGAACGCCGAGAACGAGTTGGCGAACAACAACAGAAAGCCGCCGAGCAGCGCCGGCGTGAGCACGGGCAACCCAACGCGGCGCCAGAACGTCCACGACGTTCCACCCAGGTTGGCGCACGCCTCACGCCACGAATCCTTCAGACCGTCGACAGCTGGGAGCGTGATCAGCACCATCAGCGGAATGTTGAAGTAGGAGTAGACGAACACGAATCCTGCCGTGCTGTCGAGCGCGAACCCCGACCGGTAGATGTCGACGCCGAGCCCGTCGTTGATGATGCGCGTGAGCAGTCCTTGACGACCGAGGAGTGCGAGAAAGGCGAACGCGAGCGGCACGCCGCCCAGGTTCGCGGCGACACCCGAGAACGATGAGATGAACGTGCGCAACCACCGCGGCCGCCGCAACGTGGAGGCGGTGTACGCAAGGAGACCTCCCACCACCACACCCACGAACGCTGACAGCGCCGACAGCTTCACCGAGAAGACGAACGCGGCTCGATTCTGGCCCGTGAATGCGTTCTTGAGCGCGTCGACACCGAAGTTGCCGTCGCTGTCGAACAGCGCCTTCTGGAACACACTCAGCGCCGGAGCGATGAGGAAGATCACCAGGAACGCAAAGAACGGCACCACACCCAGCCATGCCCACGACCGCCGCTGCTTCGGCGCTCGACGCGTTGAAGCGTCGGGCGCTGACGTAGTGGCAGACGTGAGACTCATGACTGGATGCGTGCCGTTCCGAGACGTTGCGTTCTGAGACGTTTGCGTTCTGAGACGTTGAGAGGTGGCTCAGGTTTCAGGGTTGCTCAGGCGTCGGCCACCATCGGGCCCCAGTTCTCGGCGAGGGCTTCTTTGGCCGCGGCGACCTGTTCCTGCGTGAGGAAGTTGACCTGGTCGAGGAGTTCGTCGGCTGGCAGGTTGACCTTCATGTCGTCGGTGACGAGACCACGCTCGGTGAGTGACGTGATGCGCGCCGGGACCGCGCCACCCTCGAGGTAGCCGAGTGCGCCCTCGTCAGAGAGGATGTGCTCGAGCCACAACTTCGAGCAGTTCTGATGCGGCGAGTCGGTGACGAGGCCCTGCTCGTAGTAACCGCCGTAGATGCCGTCAGCAGGGAAGTGCGTTTCGAACTCGAAGCCCTGATCAGCCATCTGCTGGGCGAGGCCCGGAACGTTGTAGCTCCAGTCGATCGCGATCGGCGTTTCGCCCGACAGCACGGTGGCTGGGGTGATGTCGGCACTGGCCAGGTTTCCGTTGGCCTGCAACTCGGCAAAGAACTCGATGCCGGGCATGATGTCGTCGGCCGAGCCGCCGTTGGCGAGAGATGCAGCCACGACCGCTGCGAACGCGGCACCAGATTCACGAGGGTCTCCGTTGAGCGACACCTGACCGGCATACTCCGGGTTCGCGAGATCGGCCCACGTCTCGGGCGCGGTGTCGACGATGGTGGTGTTCGTCGAGATCGCCATGATGCCGTAGTAGGCGGCGTACCAGTGGCCATCGGGGTCCTTCAGACCCGCTGGGATCTCGGCGTCGTACACCGACGTGTACGGCTCGAAGAGACCTTGTTCCACCATCGACTGTCCGACCGCCGGGCTGACGTCGACCGAGTCGGGCATGTCGTCCTGTCCGGCAAGCGTGAGAATCGCGTCGACCTCTTCTTGCGACGAAGCGTTCGGGCTTGATACCGGGTACTCGATGTCTGGGTACTTCTCGCCGAACGCAGCGAGGATGCCTTTGTAGTTGGCCCATTCGTCGGGCAGGGCGATGAGGTTGACCTTGTTGCCTTCGGCTTCGCATGCGGCGATGGCCTCCGACAGGTCGGGTGCCTCGGTCATCGGTGCCTCGCCAGCGGCGGTGGTGGCGGTGTCGGCTTCTTCAGCCTCTGCGGTGGTGGCCGGTTCGGCTTCCTCGGCTTCCTCGGAAGCCTCGGTGGTGGCGGTGTCGGCTTCGTCGGCCGTTTCCGTGGTGGCGGTGACAGCCGTGTCGGCGGTGGCAGCCGTGGCGGCGGTGGTATCGGTGGCTTCATCGTCGTCGCCACAGGCGGCGACCGTGATGGTCAGTGCAAGGGCGAACGCCGCTGCCGAGAACTTCTTACGCTGCATGGATGGTTCCTTTGTAGGAGTGATGCTGATTGCCGTTCGCGTTCAACGCGTCGACGACGCGCCGATCAGGATCGGCATTGCGGTGCGCAAGGTAGACGCCGTCGCGTGGTGCGCGGCACCACGCCACGCGTCGTTCATCTCCCCGTTGCCGAAACTTGGCCGACCTTGCCCACCGCCGTAACCTAGCCCACTGCAGCTGGGCCACGTCACCTCGCAGACCGGTATCGTCCCGGCATGCGTTTGCAGGGCAAGGTCGCCATCATCACGGGAACCGCCGGAGGTATCGGGCGGGCGACGGCGCTCAAGTTTGCCGCCGAGGGAGCACGCATCGTCGGCGGTGACGTGTCTGTTGCCGGCAACGCCGAGACACTCGAACTGGTGCAGGCTGCCGGTGGAACGATCGTCGTCGACACCGTCGATGTCACGAACGACGACTCGGTCGCGGCGTTGTTCGCACGCGCGGAATCCGAATTCGGCCGCGTCGACATCGTGTTCAACAACGCTGGCGTCATGCTCTCCGACGATGACGGATTTGCCACATCAGATGCGGTCATCGACGCCACGTTGGCCATCAACGTGAAGGGCGTGTTGATCGGCTGTCGTCACGCGATCCCGGCGTTGCGGCGCGCCGGGGGCGGATCGATCATCAACACCGCGTCGTTCGTCGCGTCGGTCGGTGCGGCGACACCACAGATCGCCTACACCGCATCCAAGGGCGCAGTCCTTGCGCTCACGCGTGAGTTGGCCGTCGTTCACGCGAAGGAAAACATCCGCGTCAACGCACTCTCTCCCGGGCCACTGCGCACCGAGTTGCTGATGAGGTTCCTCGACACGGAAGCCAAACGCGACCGTCGACTCGTCCATGTGCCCATGGGCCGGTTCGGCGAGGCGGCTGAAATGGCGAACATGGCCGCATTCCTGGCTTCCGACGAAGCCAGCTACGTCACCGGGGCCAACATGCTGGTCGACGGCGGACTCACCGCCGCCTACGTCACGCCCGACTAGGCCGATGCTCGCAGTTCGCTACCAACGCGGCCACGAGTCTGGCTGAGTTCGCTGCCACCTCGGGGACGAACCTGGCGAAGTGTTCGGGTGACTCATCGCCCGCGAGGTCTGACATCGAGCGGATCACGAGGTGATCGATCCCGAACTGTCGAGCGGCTTGGGCTAGCGCAGCGCCCTCCATCTCGATCGCCGCTGCGCCGAGTTCGGCGAACAACTCATCACGAGTGATCGCGTCTTGCAGGAACTGGTCGCCGGTGATGATCGTGCGGAACGAAACGGCTGGCAAGCGATCGAGCACCGGTGTGAACGCCGTCGTGGCCACGGCGTCACGCGCCATGGCAAGCACCTCGTGCGACGGAGTGAACCCCCACTCATCGGTGGGATTGAAGAACGGGATGTGACCCGCCTGGTATCGCTGCAAGCCGTGTGGCGAAATGACGCCGCAGTCGTGCTGAATGGTGCGCTCGCCGATGACGATGTCGCCCACTTGCAGCGTCGGATCGAGCGCTCCAGCAACTCCGGTGAAGACCATGAGACCCGGCCGATACCGTTCCCACACCACCCCGGAGAGGGCGGCAGTGTTCACCTTGCCCATTCCGGCGAGCGCCAGCACCGTGTCGACACCAGCTAGGTTGCCCGACCACACCGGCCACCCAGCCACGTCGGCGCGCCGAGCGTCGGTGAGTGATGCGACGAGCAGTTCGATCTCGGCTCGAAGTGCAGCGAACACGGCCACGGTCATCAGCCGCACCCTACGGTCCCGGCGCCGAGCGCATGGCAGTATCGCGACATGAACGGCCTCAAGCGCCCCGTCGCGGCGACGTGTATCGGAGCCTTCGCCGTCGCCGCTCTCCTCGGTATCGTCGCGTTGCTCGGGGGTGGCGACTTCGGCGAGACCGAGGTCGACATCCTCCTCACCACCGTCATCGTCGGCATCACGTGCATCGCCGTGTTGTGTGCGCTCACCACGACCGGGACGAAATGGGAAACGATCGGCTTGTTCGGCTCGCTCAGCGCGTTCGTCGGCGCGGCGCTCGCGCTTGCTGCCACGTGGGGCGACTTCAGCGGCGACGCCATCTACCGTGCGTTGGGAGTCGCCTGCACGCTCGCTGGTGCATGCGCGTGGGCGAGCCTTGTGCTGGTTGCATCGAGTGCCCGCACCGCCGTGTCGCGCGCTGCCGGGCAGCTCACTGCGACCGGCCTGGTGATTGGCGCGGCGATGATCATCGTGCCAATCCTCACTCTCCCCGACTGGTCGAA
>DATKCX010000060.1:0-42688 GCA_035512975.1 Ilumatobacter sp. | reverse complement strand
CTTCGCGGGCATCGCCGGCGCATTGTTCGCCTCCTTCGTCGGCAAGCTGCCGCCCGAAACCTGGGACCTCATCTTGTCGGTCGAGTTCATCGCGATCATCCTCATCGGCGGTGCCGGCACCACGTCCGGAGCGCTGATGGGAGCCTTCTTCGTGGTGCTGATGCCACGCGTCGTCGAAGAGATCGCGCACTGGATGAGCGGCCAGGCACAGAGCGATGGGGCACTGAGCGGAATGTGGGACTTCTTCGTCTCCCTCGGTCCCGGCGACGGCGGCATCATCTCCACGCAGAACTTGGCCCCCGGTTTCCCACTGCCAGTGAGCGCGCTCGACGAGGTCATCTACGGCGTACTGATCGTCGCCTTCTTGCTGTTCGAACCGTTGGGCCTCTTCGGAATCTGGGTCAAGATCCGCAACTACTGGAAGCGGTGGCCTTTCAGCTACTGAGCCAACTCGCACGAACGACTCGTTCGCGGTCACGTCAACCCGACGTCACCACGACACATGTGGGGCACCGATACTCGGTACCTCCCAACAACCCACAGGGGGAACAATGAGAAGAATCACGAAGGGGATCGCACCGATGGTCGCTCTCGCGCTCGTGGTCGCTGCATGCGGCGACGATGACGATGACGACGCCACCACCGACACCGATGCCCCAACCACTACCGCAGCGGCCGAAGAAGAAGAAGAAGACACCGCCACCACCGAGGCCATGGAAGAAGAAGAGGGCACCGCCACCACCGAAGCCATGGAAGAAGAGGAAGAGGAAGACGAAGCACCCGTTGAGGCCGATGGGGAGCCGATCAAGGTTGCGATTCTCGCCGACTTCACCGGCGCATTCGCGCCACTGGTCACCGAAATCGCAGCTGGCCAAGAGGTCTACTGGGACAACGTGAACGAGCGCGGTGGCATCGACGGGCGACCGATCGAGCTACTCATCGAAGACATGGCGTACGACGTGGCCAAGATGCAGGAAAAGTACGAGATCATTCGTGAAGAGGCTGACATCATCAGCCTCTCCGTGGGTTCCCCACACACTGCGGCGATCGCGTCGAACCTCGTCGAGGACGACCTGCTGGCCGTCCCGCTCACCTGGTACTCCGGTTGGGCATTCGGCGAACTCGGACAGAACGTGTACGAGTCGTACACGAACTACTGCATCGAGTCGATGAATGGCCTGGAGTGGCTGAACGTCAATCGCGACGTCCAGACGGTTGCGATTGCAGGGTTCCCCGGCGAGTACGGCGGTGACGGATCTGCAGGTGCAGTCTTGGCGGCCGAAGCACTCGGTCTCGAGGTCGTGTACGACGGTTCGGGGCTCGTGACTCCGCCTACCGCCGACAACCCGGATCCCGATCAGTCAGGCGTGATCTCAGAGATCGTGTCGTCGGGTGCCGACGCCGTGTGGACCACGATCAACCCGGCGACGCTCGGCAAGATCATGGGCGGCGCTGCCGCTCAGGGTTACACCGGCTTGTGGTCTGGCAACTCGCCGTCGTACAGCTTCAAGATGCTGGGCAACCCGCAGCTTGCTCCGCTGCTCGATCAGTACTACATCCAGTCGACCTACATCGTCACCTTCGGCACCGACGTGCCCGGAATGGCGCAGTTGGTCGAGGAGATGACAGCAGGTCGTCCCGACCTGCCGGTGTCTGACGTGTACGTGTTGTCATACACGGAGGGCAAGATCGCCGAAGCGATCTTGCAAGCGGCGTCGGATGCGGGTGACCTGTCTCGAGCAGGCATCCTCGAAGCGGCCAAGACGGTGAGCGTCGACTTCGAAGGCTTGGCACCGAACCAGACGTGGGAAGGCGATCCGAACGACTTCGTCGTGCGCGAGTCGTACATCTACGACGTCGACCTTGCGTCGTACATCCCAACCAACCTCGACGACCCGACCGGCAAGACCGGTTCGGTACTCCTCGATGGGCCGTACGTGAGCGAGATCGCCGCGAACTTCGACTTCACCGAGCCCTGCTACACGGGCTGATCAACACCTCAGACAAGCAACGAACACAGCACTGAACACGCAATGAACTGTGTGTCGGGGGCGGGGATGCCCGCCCCCGACACACAGCCACCAAGTCTCCGGGAGAACGATGCTCCAGATTTCCAACCTCGAAGTGGTCTACAACCAAGTGATCCTCGTGTTGCGCGGCCTCTCGATCGAGGTGCCCGACGGCAAGATCGTCGCCCTGCTGGGTGCCAACGGAGCCGGCAAGACCACCACACTGCGAGCAGTCTCTGGCCTGCTGTCGGTCCACGACGGAGACGTCACCAAAGGTTCCATCACCTTCGATGGCACCCGCATCGACGGCATGGATGCCACCGCCATCGTGCGCAGTGGCATCACCCAAGTTCTCGAGGGTCGGCGCGTCTTCGCCGACCTCACGGTTGAAGAAAATCTCGTCTGCGGTGCCTACACCAGCCGCGACAAGGCCACCAACAAGGCAAACCACGACCGCGTGATGGATCTGTTTCCGCGGCTCGCTGAACGCCGCAAGCAGGTCGCCGGGTACATGTCGGGTGGCGAGCAACAAATGCTCGCCATCGGCCGGGCCTTGATGGCCGGCCCCAAGCTGCTGGTGCTCGACGAGCCGTCGCTCGGCTTGGCACCCAAACTGATCGAGCAGATCCGCGACATCATCGTCGACATCAACAAGCAGGGCACCAGCGTGCTGCTGATCGAACAGAACGCGATGATGGCTCTGTCAATCGCTGACTACGGGTACATCATGGAAACCGGCAAGATCGTGATGGACGGCAAGGGTGAGCGGTTGCTCGCCGACGACGACGTGAAAGAGTTCTACCTCGGCCTGCATGGCGACGATGGCGAACGCAGGTCCTTCCGAGACGTCAAGCACTACAAACGAAGGAAGCGGTGGGCATCATGACCTCCTCCAGTTCAACCGTGCCGAACTCAGCCGTTCCGAATGCAGCTGTGCCGGATTCACTGATTTCGGTGAAGGGCGTCACGTTGCGGTTTGGTGGTGTGACCGCCATCGACAACGTCACGTTCGACGTGAGACGCGATGAACTGTTTGCGATCATCGGCCCGAACGGCGCTGGCAAGACGTCGATCTTCAACACGATCAGCCAGGTGTACCGGCCGCAAGAAGGCGACATCATCTTCGAGGGTGAGTCGCTGATGGGTGAGCGGCCCGACCGCGTCGCCCAGCGCGGCATTGCTCGTACCTTCCAGAACATCGAGCTGTTCCCACAGATGAACGTGATCGACAATCTTCTGACGGGTCGTCATATTCGGATGCGCGGCAACATCTTCGACGGTGCGATCTGGTGGGGTCGCGCGAAGAAGGAAGAGATCGCCAATCGCCGCAAGGTGGAAGACATCATCGACTTCCTCGAAATCGAGCGCTGGCGAAAGCACCCGGTTGCATTGCTGCCGTACGGCTTTCAGAAGCGGGTGGAACTCGGACGTGCATTGGCGATGGAACCGAAGTTGCTCCTGCTCGACGAACCGGCCGCCGGTATGAACCTCGAGGAAACCGAAGACATGGCGCGGTTCATTCTCGACATCAAGAGCGAACTGAACATCCCGATGATCATGGTCGAGCACGACATGGGCCTGGTGATGGACATTGCCGACCGTGTGCTGGTGCTCGATTTCGGTCAGCAGATCGCGCTCGGAACTCCCGACGAGGTGCAGAACAACCCCGACGTCATCGCGGCGTACCTCGGGTCGGAGTTTGCCTGACGAGTCGTCGGGCAAACGTCAATGGTCGACGTCAACGGTCGACGTCAACGCTCGCCGATGCGCCGCGTGCGGCCCCGGAATATGGCCACGGGTGTGCCTTCGGCGGTGGCGACCTCGACGTCCCACACCACCGACCGGCCTTCGCCGTGTCGGCGCGTGGCCGTGGCGGTGAGCTGCTCGCCTACCGCCACCGGTGCCAGCCAGTCGATCTCCGCCGATGCCGCGAGCGCTTGTTCGCCTGGGGTGCATTCGGAGTTGCTGGCGAACGCCATCGCCGAGTCGGCGAGCAGGAACGTCATGCCGCCGTGCATGAGCTGGAATCCGTTGCACATACTCTCGGTGACGGGCATCGTGACGACGGCACCGTGTGGGCTCGCCTCCACGAGTTCGATTCCGAGCGCCGCCGCAGACGCGTCGCGTGCGTACATCGATTGGGCGAAGTCGTCGATCACGCCCTGACCTTAGGGGAATCAGACCTGAGGCCGAACGCGATTGCCGGCGCACCCGCGGTACCGTGCTGCGGATGAATCCTCACAACCGCCTCATTGGCGCGCTCGGTAGACACCGGGCCACCTGGCTGCTCGCTGGGATCATCGGGAGCGCGCTCCTCGTCGGTACGACGGTCGGCGCGTCGGTCCCCACGCTCGATCAAGCGGCTCGCATTGGTACCCAAGCAGTCCGTTTCGACCCGCCGCCGCCGCCCCCACCGACGACCGTGCCGTCGAGCCACGAACTGGTGCTCGCCGCGACGCTCGACGCCATCAATGCGGCGCGGGCCGGTGCCGGGCTCGCGCCGGTGCAACGGAATCACCTCATGGAGTTGGCTGCGCAGGGCCACTCCGACGAAATGGCGGCGCGCCGCCTGCTGACCCACACCGGTGCCAACGGCTCTAGTGCGGGTGATCGGTTGACCGCCGTTGGATTCCAGTGGTCCGGATGGGCGGAGAACATCGGTGCCGGGTTCGTCGATCCGAATGAAATCGTGCAGTCATGGATGGACAGCTCGGCGCACCGCCGCAACCTGCTCGGCAACTATGTGTACATCGGTGTCGGTATCGCATCGTCGGTCGACGGTGTGCAGTACTGGACGCTCGACCTCGCCAGCTGAGTAGCCCCTGGCCCTCTCGATGGGTCGCGTTGCCGAGGGTCTACCCCTGCGTTCGGGTTCGGTCGCGGAGCCATTCGATGATGGCCGGACCGACGTCGGTGAGCTTCTTGTAGTCGGCGACTCCGGCCGGCATGGCCTCGATCGCATCCGCGAGTCGAGCTGCGGCTTCAGGCGCGATGTCGCCGATCGGGTTGATGTAGGTGCGAATTGTGAACAGGATGCTGCCGGTGTCGGGCAGGCGCCGAAGGGTCTCGCGCTCGACCCGTAGGTAGTAGTCGGTCGGGTCGACCACGTCGCTGATGCGCTCGGCCGTACCGTCGACCGCTTGATACAGCAGGTCGGTATCGAGGAGCCCGTAGCCGAGCCGCCAGAACGGTCGTTCCACGGTGAGGCGTTCCATCGTGCGATCGATCGGATGTTCCAGCTGTTCGTTCAGTTGGTGCACGGGCGCGTGGATCTGGGCCATCGTGAGACCCACTTTGCCGGCGAGGTGCCACCGGTTCGGAAAGCACACGCTGCCTCCGCCGCACACCAACTGGCGATCTCGCTCGACGAGGAGGATGAGGTCTTCCTGCACAAGGCGGCCGGCGGCCTCCAGCGGGTGTACGTCGCCGGGATGGTCGGGAACCGCCGCGAATCGAGCCGGATCGAGCTGCTTGAGGTGAGTGGCCACCAGTGTGTACGTCTCGTGAGACGCGATGTCGACGTCGGCACCATGAAGTACCTGGAAGACGGTGGTCGGGAACCGTTCGCTCACCAGTTGTTTGGCGGCGATATCGGCGTCGAAGTGCTCGTCGACCTGAATCCAATCGGCAAGGTCGAGCGGGCGCAGGCCGAGCCGCCAGCGGAACGGAGTGGGTGCCGTGTCGAGAAATGGCTGATACGGAGGCGGTACCACCACGCACCCACCCTACGACGTCCCCGATCCCCCACAGGTGTCGCGTTTCTGCGCGCCACGGCGCGCAAGAACGCGACACACGAGGGTGGGAAACCTTGGGCAACGAATGGGTGTGACATCCCGTCGGTACCCTGAACAGGATGTCCCGCGATCGCTCGCCCTACGTCGCTCAGGGCACCTGGCGATCTGGCGCGCTGCACGTGTGGGGCTGGAACGGTGACGGTGCTGCTTCGGCGGCGTGGCTGTACTCGGGATTCGGGCGCTCGCGGTGGGACGCAGAAGGTGGATGGCACGACTCGCCGGTCTCATTCGGCGAACTGTCCCGGCTGCAACTCGAACTTCCCGACGGCGGGCAACGATTCGTCCCAACCGTGCGTCTCGATCCGTACGGCGCGGCGGTGTGGCTGTCCGACACGCCCAAGGGCGACGAGCTGTCGCCGTCACTGGCCTGGTTCGCGAGTCTCGTCGGCTACGCCGTGCAAGTGGTGAACGCACGCCGCTTGATCCCCGAGATCGGTCAGGAGGGTCCTTTCACGGTGGTCAGGTGGAAGCCGATCCTCGACGCTGCCGGAGCCGACGCGGTGGCCCACGCAGCCGCTGTGGCACCGCCGATCTGCCGCAACGGTTCGCCTGCTGCCACCGAAGACATCTTGTCGTTGTTGGTCGACGGTTTCGCCCGATCGGTGCTGCATCACGCCGGATGGAAACCCGACCTCGGCCGCAAGCGCAGCATCGACGTGCAAGCCACGCGCGCCGTGTTCGCCGCGCTCGCCAAGCCCGACGCGGTCATCCGCACCGGCACCGACGACTTCGAGGTCGCAGTCGAACAGTTGGGTCACGGTCTGGCACGACATCGTCGCCGACTGGGCGGCGAGCCGGTCGTCCGGGGCCGTGTGCGACTCACCCTGCCGGACGATGCGCTCGATCCGTGGTTGGTCGATCTCGAACTCGTCGACGATTCGAACCCCGGCAAGTGGTGCACGGCCGACGACGTGTGGAGCAAGGCACCGCGGGCAGTCGACCTCGCCGGTTCGGTGGGCAATCTCGATCAATTGCGCCAGGAACTCATCACGTTGACCGAGCTGATCTGCCCAACGATTCCCCCGCTGGCACCGCTGCTGCTCGAACACGAGCCGTCGGGCATCGAACTCACCATCGAAGACGCCGACGACTTCCTCGACGTCGCGCCGGCCGAGCTGGAACGGCGAGGCATCGAGTTGCTCGGCCCAGAGCACCTCGTGTCGTCAAAAGTTCGGGTGCGCGGCGAGGCGCGCGAGTCCACTCCCGACGACCGGCAGGCGAAGTTCGGGAAGGAGGCGCTGGTGGAGTGGAGTGCGGTCATCGACGACACGCCCATCTCTGCTGCCGATCTGGCTCGCGCCGAGGCGGCCGGCGTCACGCTCATGCGAGCCGGCCACCGTTGGGTACGTATCGATCCGGCCGGCCTGCGGCGCGCCCGCCAACTGCTCGACGAACACTTGGCGCACAAGAGCCGGGTGGGAGCGATCGACCTGCTGAAGTTCTCGGCCGGCCACTCCCCCGACGGCCAGACCCCCGTTGAATTGAGCCCAGTTGAATTGAGCCCAGTTGAATTGAGTGCGGCCGGCTTCGGCACCGACGGCCTTGGGGTGTTCGATGCCGATCACGACCCGCTGGCAGCAGACGATCCGGTGGTTGATCAGTCGTGGATCCGCTCGCTGTTGGCGGGCCTCCCCGACGAGGGTCTGCAAGAGGTACAAGAGAGCGCCGGCTTCCACGGTGAGTTGCGCCACTATCAGCGGCGCGGGCTGGCGTGGATGCAGTTTCTGGCTGGTGTGGGGTTGGGCGGATGTCTGGCCGACGACATGGGTCTCGGCAAGACCGCCACCACGTTGGCGCACTTGCTCGAGCGACCCGGCCCGCACCTCGTGGTGTGCCCGCTGAGCGTGGTGCACAACTGGGAGGCCGAGGCGAATCGCTTTGCCCCGTCGTTGTCCGTGCTCGTCCACCACGGCACAAGCCGTCAGCGCACCGAAGCGGTCGACCCCACCGACGACACCACAACTGATTCCACCATTCAGTCCGCTGCGGACGAAGCGTTGTTCGAGCTGCCCGGTGGTCAAGAGGTGCCGCTCACGCTGGCCGAAGCAGATCTGGTGATCACCACATATGGGCTGTTGCCGCGCGACCTTGCCGACCTGTCGGCCGTGGAGTGGTCGACGGTGGTACTCGACGAAGCGCAGATGGTCAAGAACGCCAGCACGAAGGCAGCAAAGGCAGTGCGTCGGTTGCAGGCGGGCCAAAAGCTGGCGCTCACCGGAACGCCGGTTGAGAACCGGCTGTCGGAGCTGTGGGCCATTCTCGACGCCGTCAATCCAGGCTTGCTCGGCAGCCTGCAACGCTTCCGGGAAGAGTACGCAGGCCCCATCGAGCGCAATGGTGACGGAGAGGTAGCCGCCAGGCTGCGCTCCCTCACCGGGCCGTTCGTGTTGCGGCGAACGAAGGCCGACCGGCGACTGCTCCCCGATCTGCCCGACAAGATCGAACAGATCGCGTACGCCCAACTCACTCGTGAACAGGCCACCTTGTATCAACAAGTCGTCGATCAGCTGCTGGTCGACGCGAAGGATCTGGAGGGCATGGCGCGTCGCGGTCGAGTGCTCGCGGCCATCACGCGACTCAAGCAGATCTGCAACCATCCGGCCCACGCGCTCAAAGACGGTTCCCGCCTCGCTGGCCGGTCTGGAAAGCTCAACCGCTTCGATGAGCTCCTCACCGACGTCGTCGACATCGAAGAGCGGGCCCTGGTGTTCACCCAGTTCCGCGAGATGGGCGACCTGCTCGCGGGTCACCTGGTCGAGCGGTTCGGCATCCGCGCACCGTTCCTGCATGGCGGGGTATCTCGGGCCGCACGCGACCGTATGGTGGCCGAGTTCCAAGCAGGTGAGCATCCGCTGCTGTTGGTGTCGCTGAAGGCGGGTGGCACCGGGCTCAACCTCACCGCCGCCAGCCAGGTCATTCACTACGACCGCTGGTGGAACCCCGCCGTCGAGGATCAGGCGACCGATCGGGCGTGGCGAATGGGCCAGGAACGCACCGTCAACGTTCACAAGCTGGTCTGCCAGGGCACTGTGGAGGAACGCATCGGCGCGGTGATCGACGAGAAGCGAGCGATCGCCGACGCGGTCATCGGCACCGGTGAGGGCTGGATCTCGGAGATGTCCACCGATGAACTCGCACACCTGGTGTCGCTGGGAGGAGGGGCATGAGCCGCCCTCGTAAGCCGTACGGCCCGAACCCTCCGGGTCGTCTCGCGGCCACCATGATCAAGGTGTTGGCGGCGGAAATGAGCGACTCGGGTCGCCTGGGGCGCGGCAAGCGCTACTGGAACGACAACGCCGTGATCGACCTCGTCGTCGGCCACTTGGCGGTCACCGCCGAGGTCCAAGGGTCACGCGCCGTGCCGTACGTGGTCACCCTCGGCACCACCGAAGGCAAGGGAGTGCCGTCGCGTCGCCAGGTCCGTATCCGCTGCACGTGCCCCGACGACGACGGGTTCGATGCGGCGTGCAAGCACGCAGTGGCGGCGCTGTTCGCACTGTCCGACGAGGTGGCGATCGACCCCGCCGTCATCGATCGCTGGCGAGGAACGCCAGCACGCGACCAAACCGACGGACTCGACGACCCGCTCGACAGCCACCCGTTCGACAACGATGAGTTCGACAGTGATGATGGCGTCGATCGAACGGGTTGGGCGTCGGTCACGCGCCTGCAACCCCGAGCGCCTCGACCCTGGGAAGCCGCCGCGGAGCGCCACGACGGGATCGAATGGGGCGACGAGGTTCCCGATGACGACGATGCTGATGACAACGGCGACGACGTGCAGTGGGGCAGCCGGCTGAACCGGGTGGTGCCGCTGCGGCGACGGCCGAGCGATGCCAGCCGGAACGATCCTGCCGACAACTCTGTCGACAACTGTGCCGACGACGATGTCGACCCGTTCTCGGCGGCGGTGCCGGGTGGCCGAAACAGCCCACGATCGGTCACGCTCGACCCATCGGTCGCCCAGATCGCGACCATGCTGCAGCCACCGAACGGAGCGACTCCTCCCACATTTCCCCCGGCGCAACCGATCACCCACCCGCGCCTCGCCGATCAACTCGTCGACGAAGTGCTCACGTCGGCACTCGACGAGTTCGACGTGAACTGGCTGTGAGAGGCCTAGCGGATAGGCGAGGCTCTGCCGAGCCTGTCCGGTCGGCACTCTCGATAGATACTGGGGAAGTCAGCGGAATGACGAGTGAATTCAATGGGAGCGAAGCGACCCATCCGCTGACTCTCTAGGCGGGTTCGTTCTCTTGAGAGGGTTGTACGAGGGGCGAACCGAAGCGTCGTACACTGCGATCGTGCTCGGGGATGTCATCACGGCGGTGCAAGCGCTCGTCAGCAACGTAGAAACGGCGATTCGCGGCAAGCACACCGAGGTTCGCCAGGCCATCTGCTGCCTCCTCACCGAAGGTCACCTGCTACTCGACGACGTGCCGGGAACTGGCAAGACCACGTTGGCGAAATCGATCGCTCAGTCGATCGACGGCGACTGGAAGCGGGTGCAGTTCACCCCCGACCTGCTCCCCAGCGATATCACCGGCGTGATGGTGTACGACCAGTCGAACGGGCAGTTTCGATTCCGCGAGGGTCCGGTGTTCACCAATGTGTTGATCGGCGACGAAATCAACCGCGGCAGCCCGAAGACCCAGTCGGCGCTGCTGGAGGTCATGGAGGAACGCCAGGTCACCACCGACGGGGTCAGCCGTCGGGTGCCGC
This sequence comes from Ilumatobacter sp., assembly GCA_035512975.1. GTDB lineage: Bacteria > Actinomycetota > Acidimicrobiia > Acidimicrobiales > Ilumatobacteraceae > Ilumatobacter. Next base: position 32,163 of record DATKCX010000060.1, on the reverse strand, counting down.
GGCCGTTCTTCGTCATCGCCACGCAGAATCCGCGCGACTCCCAGGGAACCTTCCCGCTCCCCGACGTGCAACTCGACCGGTTCGCGATGCGAGTCACACTCGGTTACGCCGACCGGCGCACCGAGACCGAACTCCTGAGTGTGTACAACCGCCAACGCTCCGACCACTCGGTGAGCCCGGTGGTGAACGCGGCGCAACTCGAGCAGATCATCGACGTGGTCGATTCGGTCGAGGTGGCACCGTCGATCAACGACTACATCGTCGCCATCGCTACGGCCACGCGAGACCACCCCGACGTGCGGGTCGGCGTGTCGACTCGCGGGTGCATCTCGCTGCTGCGAGTGTCCCGGGCGTGGGCGGCCACCGCTGAACGGGCCTTCGTGTCGCCCGACGACGTGCAGGATGTCGCGCGAGCAGTGTGCGCCCACCGAATGTCGCTCACGCCGGAGGCCACCATGCGAGGTGTGCGGGCCGACGACATCGTCGAGTCGATTCTCGACACGCTGGCGGTGCCCCGCCGACGCGAGTCGGGCGCATGAGCTAGCGATGCTGACACGTTCTGGGCTGGGAGCGGCGGTTGCCGCAATCGTGCTGGGCGTGTTCGGCTGGTGGTGGCAGTACGAAGAGTTGGTCGTCGTGGCCGCCTGCGTCGTCGCCGCGCTGTTGATCGCTGCCGTCGGAGCGCACATGGGCGGTCGACTCGAGATCGAGCGCCGTATCCCGAATCCGCGGGTCGCGCGTGGCGACTCGATTCAGTTGGTCTACCGCGCTCAGAACCGCAGCAGGCGGTCAACCGTGGCAGGCGAGATCACTGACCACTGTGACGGCATCGAGGCTCGCGTTGCCGTACCGGCGTTGAGCCGACTGAGTCGGCTCGACGTGCCGAGCACGTTGGCCACGGGGCGTCGCGGCATCTTTCCGGTCGGGCCGTCGATTTTCGAGCGACTCGATCCGTTCGGCCTTGCGGTCGGTCAGCGCACGTTCAGTTCGTCCGGCAGCGTGATCGTGCATCCCCGCGTGGTCCCCATCAGCGCACCTCGGGGCGACCATCAGTCGGTCGACAGCGACGCCGCAATGCGGCGAGCTGCTTCGGATCCGTTGAGCGGATTCGTGTCGTTGCGCCAGTATGTCGACGGTGACGATCCGCGTTTGATTCATTGGCCCACCACTGCCCGGATGGGAACGATGATGGTTCGCGAGCATGTGGAGATTCGGAGACCTTCGTTCACCATCATGATCGACACCGATCGTGACGCGGCGACTGCAGACGACTTCGAGGAGATGGTCGATGTTGGTGCGTCGATCGCCGTGCATGCCCTGCAGCACGGCATCGAGGTTCGGGTGCAGAGCACCGACCCCCACCACCCGGGATCGCCGGAACCACTCAACGACGTCACACAGGTGCTCGATCTGCTCACGCCGATTCAACAGTCTGCGGCGGATCACACGCTCGATGGTCGCGGCGCGATGATCGGGCTCACCTACGCCACCCGGATGTTCGTGATCACCGGACCAGCAGGTCCGGTCGCGGCGCACCCCGTGATCGCAAGCGACGTCACATCGATCATCCGCATCGGCGTTGGGGCCACGAATGCCGGAGTGTCGTTCGCCGCCTCCAACGCCAACGAATTCGCTCACCGGTGGCAAGCGTGACGGCGACTTCCTCCACCTCGGTCGCCCAACCGTTCTCCGTTGGTGTGCTTCGTCACGACGCGCTCCGTCTCCGCGTCGCGGTCCTCGGCATGCTCATGGTGTTCGCGGCGGTGCTTGCCGGGCGAATCTTCGATCGTTTCGAGTGGGAGCTGCCGGTCGCAGTGGCACTGGTGGTCATGATCGCCGAGCTCGTGCATACGCTGCCCGGGGTCTGGAGAGCTGGCGCTCTCGGTGGCGCGTCTGCGGTTGCAGCCTTTGCCGCGGCCTTCGCTGCTACCGATGACGGCGGTGGGTTGACCGCCGTACTCGACGGACCGCGGCGACTGCTGACCACCGAGTGGCCGAGCCCACACGACGCGGCCGCGATTGGCACGGTGGTGTTGACGCTCGCCGTGCTCACTGCCATCGCGTGCGACATGGGCTACCGACCGAGATGGCACCTGGCACCGTTGATTCCAGCGACTCTGGCGATCGTCGGGGTGTTTGCCCTCAGCGCGCCGTTGCCTCCCGGATGGTCGACGATCGCGTTGTTGGGTCTCGGTACGCTCGCCTACGCGAGGTCGTCGGTGACCGCGATTGCAGCATCGCGGGCCGCTCGCAGCCGACCGACCACTCGCCCACGCGCGGGTCGTCCGCGGGGACCGCGCCGAAGTCTTCGCGTCCGTCTCGCCACGCTCAGCCCTGCACCCGGTAGCAGGCCGCTCTTGGTGTCGGCGGCCGCCATGTTGGTGATCGGCGTTGCAGTCGGCTCCTGGTTGGGGTATGGCACCCGCGCCGATCCGCGCCGTGTTGCGCCAGCGAACACCACCGCAAGCCTCCTGCAATCACTCGAGTCGGTCGTCGCGGTACGCCAAGCCGATCCGGCGTTCACGTGGTTCACGGTCGACGATCGATCGAACTCGCTCGCAGAACCGCTGCCTACCAAGTGGAGACTCGGAGCGTTCGACACCTACGACGGTCAGCGCTGGACACCAACCGTCGCCGTACGGCCGATCGGCGGCCGCCTCGGCAACCTGGAAGATGCCGGTTCGGCACGGCCGCCGGTGAGTTATGCCATCACCGTCCGGTCGGCGATGGCCAGCGAAGTCGACGGGTCGCCGGCGGCGACCGCCGGCGAGGGGGTCATCCCGTTCCCCGGGAGGCCGGTGTCGATCGACACCGACGTGTTGACCGACCTCTCTCGCGTCGTCGTGCGAACCGCTCAACCAGCCCGCCCGGGTACCACCTTCCAGGCCGCGGCCGAACGCCCGCCCACCGTCGGCGAGGCACGCGATGCGAACGTCGCCCAGCGTCCGGTTGACGAGATTGCCGCCACCTTCACCGAGACCGCGCTCGAGATCGGTGGAGACGGCACAGCGCTGGAACAGCTCCAACGAATGGCTGCCACGATGAGCAACGAATGGCGGCTCGACCCCAGCACGTCGGCGGGCGGGCAACCGGTGGCGCTGCTGCAACGCTTCGCCGACGACACGAAACGCGGCACCGCCGAGCAGTTCGTCGGCGCGTTCGTGCTGATGGCGCGCTCGCTCGGCTACGACGCGCGGGTCGCGATCGGGTTCGACGTGCCAGACGACGAACTCAGCGCCCCACTTCAGTTGCGGTCGACCCACACGGCCGTGTGGCCGGAGGTGCGATTCGTCGACGTGGGGTGGTTGCCGTTCAACCCCGTACCTGCCGCTGTCACCGCCGAGTCGGTTGAACCGCCCGCACCGCCCGAAGCGCAGAGCCCGGCCGCCGCGCAGCCCCCGATCGCTCCACCAGCTGATCGATCAGATCCCACCGAGGACGTCGACGACACCAACGAGACCGTCGACACAGGTTGGGCTGGCTGGCAGGTGTGGGTCGGTCGTATCGCCCTTGGTGCGGGGCTTGCGGTGTTGCCGATCATGCTCTACGCCGGGACGATTCTGTCGATCAAAGCACTCCGACGACGGCGACGACGGCGCGCAGCAACAGCCGCGGCGTGTGTGCGCGGTGCGTGGGCGAACACCACCGACTCGCTCGTCGATGCCGGTCTGGCGATCGATCGGAGCTGGACCGACGACCACATCGCCATGCATGGTGCCGATCTGGCACCCGCCGGCCAGCACGAGATGCGACGCCTGGCAGCACTCGCCACATCAGCCACGTTCGGCCCACCAGTCGACCACGCGCTGGCCGCGTCTGCCTTGCTCACCGAAGCGGAAGTGAACACAGCCCTCACCGGCGACATGACGAGGCGGCAGCGGTGGCGCTGGCGCTTGAGCGTGCGCTCGCTTCTCCCCTCCACCCGATCCCCAGTCGTCGTCTGACGACCCGGTCAGCCGGAGAGCAGAACCTCGCCTATCCGCTGAGCCCCCAGGCGAGTTCAGTCGGCAGCGATGAGTTGATCTCGGAGGTCGCGCTTCAAGAACTTGCCGCTGGCATTCGCGGGGAGCGGGTCATCTCGGAACCAGAAGCGGCTGGGGATCTTGAACTTGGCGATTCGTTCAGCGAGGAAGCCGACCATGGCAGCCTCATCCACGCTGGCACCCGGGTGCAGCACGATGGCCGTTGCCACCGCTTCTCCGAGGCGCTCGTCGGGAATGCCGAACACGGCTGCCTCAGCCACGTCAGGGTGCTCGTAGATCGCCGTCTCCACTTCGGAGCAGTAGACGTTCTCGCCACCGCGCAGCACGACGTCTTTGGCGCGGTCGACGATGAAGATGTAACCCTCGGCGTCGATGCGGGCGATGTCACCGGTGTTGAACCACCCGTCACGGATGGCGTCCGCGGTGGCTTCTGGCCGGTTGAGGTACCCCTTCACCACGATGGGACCGCGCACGCAGAGTTGTCCCAGCGTGTCGGGGTGCGGTGGCAAGTCGTCGCCGAGTTCGTCGATCAGCTTCACGTCGGCCACGGGCACAGGGCGACCGCACGACGCCGGCTTCAACGTGAACATCGATGCTTGGCTGGCGGTGATGATGCCATGGGTCTCGGTGAGGCCATAACCGGTGGACGGCGTTCCCCCTTTCAGCGACTTGCCGATCTTTTCCACCAGGTCGGGAAGGATCGCTGCGCCTCCGCCACCGAGCCCCTTCAGCGATGAAGTGTCGCGAGTGGCCCAATCGGGGTGCGCCAGCATGTCACGGCTCATCGTGGGCACACCGGAGAACGCCGTGACCCGCTCGCGTTCGATCAGCTCGAGCGCACGCCCGGCGTTCCACTTGTGCATGAACACCACGCACGCCCCGATCAGTGTGGCTGGCTGCAAGATGCAGTTGTTGGCAGTGACATGGAACAACGGGGTGGGTGCCATGAGCACGGGCGGAGCGTCTGGCGCGCCCGTAGCTACGGGTGCCGGCTTGTCACCGGCCGCGATGGCTTTCGCTTCGGCCAGCCCCGTGACCGCCGCCATGAACGCGATGTTCATCACGTTGTGGATCGAACCCCGATGGGTGAGTTGAGCACCCTTCGGAAAGCCGGTGGTGCCCGACGTGTAGAAGATGGTGACGTCGTCGCCAGGGTCGATCGCGGCGTCAGGAAGCGACTCCGGTGCCGTGGCTGGATCAACGACGTCGTTCCAATAGTCGGCACCATCGGGAAGACTCATGTCGCTGCGCACCACGACCAGGTGCATGGGCAGCTCCGCTCGGAGATCGTCGAGTGCCGACGCTACCAGTGCGCCGCGTTCTCCGTCGACGATCAGCACCGACGGTCGCGAGTCGCGCAAGCCGTACACCATCTCGGGTGCCGTCCACCACGCGTTCATGCCCACCAACGCCGCGCCGAGCGACGCCACCGCCCAGTACGACACGACCCACTCCGGGTAGTTCCGCATCGATACGGCCACACGATCGCCCGAGCCGACGCCGTGTACGTCGCGCAAGTAATGGGCCAGCGACCGCACCTGCGCGTCGATCTCGGCATAGGTGAACCGTTCGTCTTCGAACACGATGTACGGCTTGTCGCCGTTCATCCTCGCCAACTCCCACAATGTCCGCATGGTGGGCGGTGCGGCGGGGAAGACCCGCATGGGTACCCCGTCGACCACGGTGTCCTCCATGGCAAACCCTGATCCAGGCGCAAGCAGTTCGGACCAGGCAGCGTCAAAGTGTTCGATCACGGAGTGATTCTGGCCGCCCTGCACCACCGGTGACGACCTCAGCCACCCAATCGTCGGCACAGATACGATTGCACCGATTCAAGAGTCAACGGATCGGTCACTTCGTTCCTTTTCATTCCGTTGACGTCTCTCCGTATCCGCCCACGAAGGACACTTCCATGCACGTACTCGACGACCTGACAGCGCGTGGGTTGATCGCGCACTCCACCGACATCGACGCCTTGCGCGCCGACATGACGGCTGGTCAGATCACGTACTACGTGGGCTTCGATCCCACCGCTGCCAGCTTGCACATCGGCAACCTGTTGCAGCTGCTCACCGCGCGACGACTGCAGAACGCTGGCCATCGCCCCCTGATCCTCGTGGGCGGTTCGACCGGTTTGATCGGCGATCCCAAGGAAGCTGGCGAGCGGATCATGAACACCAAGGAGACGGTGGGCGAATGGGTCGACCGCATTCGCGCCCAGGTGTCAGCGTTCGTCTCGTTCGAAGGCGACAACGCCGCAGTGTTGGTGAACAACCTCGACTGGACCGCGAGCCTGTCGACCATCGACTTCTTGCGCGACATCGGCAAGCACTTCCCCATCAACAAGATGCTCGCCCGCGACGTGGTGAGCAGCCGCCTGGAATCGGGCATCAGCTACACCGAATTCAGTTACGTGCTGCTGCAATCGCTCGACTACCTCAACCTGCATCGCACCTACGGATGCTCGCTGCAAACCGGGGGCAGCGATCAGTGGGGCAACATCACTGCCGGCGTGGAGTTGGTTCGCCGCGCCGACGGCGTCCGCGTGCATGCGCTGGCCACGCCGCTGATCACCAAAGCCGACGGCACGAAGTTCGGCAAGACCGAGTCGGGCACGGTGTGGCTCGACCCCGAACTGCTCAGCCCGTACGCGTTCTACCAGTCGTGGATACAGGCCGAAGACTCCAAGGTCATCGAGTACGTGAAGCAGTTCACGTTCGTCGGGCTTGGCGAGATCGCGGCTCTCGAAGCAGAACACGCCGAGGCACCGGGAGCGCGCAGCGCGCAGCGGCGACTGGCGTTCGAAGTCACCGCCCTCGTGCACGGTGAATCCGAAGCCCAGGCCGCGGTCGATGCATCGGCTGCACTGTTCGGTCAGGGGGACCTCGGCGCGCTTGCCGGCTCCACGTTGGAGGCGGCGCTGCGCGAAACAGGCGGTGTGGATGTCGCCGAGGCGACCATCACGTTGGTCGACGCACTCGTCGCGACCGGCCTCGTCGACTCCAAGTCGGCGGCGCGCCGGGCGATTGGCGAGGGCGGTGCCTACGTGAACAACGAACGCATCAGCGACCCCGAGTTCTTGCTCGGCAACGACGTGTCGCTCGCCGACGGCTGGGTAGTGGTGCGCAAAGGCAAGCGGGCCATCTCCGGCATCAAACTGAAGGGATAGTGCCAGGCACTATCCCTTCGGCTCATGATGTGGTGATGTGGGTGATGACCAGCCCGCGCAGTTGGTCGATGTTGACGTTCTTCGAGGCGCTGGCCCACACGATGTCGCCCTGTTCGAGCTTGCACTTGGCGGCGAGTTGCTCGCGGCGCGTCTTGCGCTTCGACGACTTGACCTTGTCCATCTTGGTGGCCACTACCGTGTGCGGCACATCGTTGTCGCGCACCCAGTCGAGCATCATCTCGTCGAGCGGTGTGGGGCCGATCTCGCCATCGACGAGGACGAACACCATCTGCAGTTCTTCGCGTTCGAGCAGGTAACCCTCGATCATGGCCGGCCACTCACGCCGCACCTTTCCCGGCACTTTGGCGTAGCCGTATCCCGGCAGGTCGACCACCGTGCCACCGCTGGGGTGACTGAAGATGTTGATGAGCTGGGTGCGACCCGGAGTGTTCGACACACGAGCCAGTTGCTTTCTGTTGGCAAGGGCGTTGATGAGCGACGATTTGCCCACGTTGGACCGACCGACGAACGCCACCTCGGCGGGCGATTCGGGCAATTGGTCGGTCTTGGTTGCCGACTGCAGGAAGGTCAGTTGCAGCGGGCCAGACGACATTCACGCAGTGTACGGCGGTCGACGTCGGCGAAATCCCCAAAGAATTGTCTAGGAATGTGAGCGATCTGATGGGCACGATGTGCACGACACACAACGGCGGCACCGCCACCGAGAGGCCACCACAACAAGGCACAGTCGAATGGGATGGAGCTCACATGAACACGCACAACAGCCAACGCACACTCAGAGGTTTCGCAGTGCCGCTCTCCGTACTGGGGCTCGTCGCCTTCGGTGCGGCCTGCAGCGGCGACGACCTCGCGGAGAGCATCGTCGAGCGCCAGATCGAGGCTGAGACTGGCGACGACGTCGATTTCCAGATCAACGACGGAGGGATGACGTTCGAATCCGAAGAAGGATCGATGACCGTCGACGCCGACGGCAACATGATCATCGAATCCCCCGAGGGCAGCATCCTCGTCAACGCCGATGGCGACGGCAACGTCGAGATGATCGGAGAAGACGGTGAGAGTACGTACACCGCAACTGCCGGCGGCGACTTACCCGATGAGTTCCCGACCGACATCGCCATCCCAGGCGGATTCATCCTTTTGGACTCATCGGTCATGGGCGACGCAACAATGAGCCTGGTCACTGTCGCGTTCGGCACGAACGACTCCGTCGATGATGCCGGTACAGCCATCACCGCTTCGCTCGAAGCCGCCGGTTACGAGCGTCAGCAGTTCGTCGACCAAGACTCCATGCTGTACATCACCTACCTCAGAGGCGAAGAGACCGTCACGGTGACGGTCGCCGACGAGCCTTCCGGGAGCGGCCAAGACAACGTCGTCAGCATGGTCGTCCAACTCGTTCCGTGAGCCGCTGCGGCAAGCTGATGCGTAGTCAGCCGGCGATGAGGGTGGCGATCGCCCAGATCGCCGCAATCAGCCCCACGCCGGCAATCACCAGGCTGCGGGCCACCGGGGCACGGTCGAGTTGGGCTTCATCACGAGGTTCTGCTGGCGGTCTCACGACCGCAAGCAGGTTGCCGGCGAACATGGCACCGCCGAGGGCGAGTACCAGCCAGGCCAAGAGTTGGTCACCGAGAAACATCGGTCACTAGTCAATCGCGGGAACCGCGGCAAACGACGAGCACCGAGGTCAGCGTCGACCGCATCGCAACGGTCGCAGAGCCGACCGACGGCCGCTACATCTCGTCAGTCATTGTCGATCTTGTCGAGAATCTCGTGAGCTGCCTTGGCCAGCGCTCCTTTGACGCCGTCGTGCTGGGCGAGTTCCTCCAGCCGCGCATCGACGACTCCGAGTCGCGCTCGTTCGGCTTCAATGATCGAAATCTTGCCGTCGTCATCGAGATCGAACGCGTCGGGCGATGCGTCAGCAGCCACCGGCCCGGTTGTGTGACGACCGTCGTCCCTGGGTGGTGTGGCGCTCATCGACTCGTCATTGTTCACCTCGCCAGTATGACCGGCAACGTCAGGGCGCGTGCGGCATCCGCGACCGATGCCACAACGTGGGATGCTGGCCGAAGTCGTCGCCCACCTGGCGCGAGCTCGCTGCAATCATCAGAGTCTCAACGTGACCGCTCCGGCTCTCCGGCAACCGATCGAGATCGACCGTCGCTCGCCGTCGGAACATGGTTCTTGATCGGAACGACCCGCCGATCGACTCGCAGTAGACCCTGCCAAGCGCACGGTGGTCACATGCTGCGGGCGGCGTTGTCGAACCTGGTGTACTGGCCCAGGAACACCAACCGCTTCGTGCCGATGGGGCCGGCACGATGCTTGGCGACAATGACCTCGGCGGAGCCCTTGTCGGACGATTCGGGGTGGTACACCTCGTCGCGGTACAGGAACATCACGACGTCGGCGTCTTGTTCGAGTGAACCCGACTCACGCAGGTCGCTGAGCATTGGGCGCTTGTCGGCGCGCGCTTCGAGCTGACGGCTGAGCTGGCTGAGCGCCACGATGGGCACCTCGAGCTCACGCGCCAGGATCTTCAGGTTTCGGCTGATTTCCGACACTTCCAACTGACGGTTCTCGGAATTGCCGTTGCCGCCCATGAGCTGGAGGTAGTCGATGACGATGAGCGACAGCCCGCCGTGCTTCGCCTTGAGGCGCCGCGCCTTGGCCCTGATCTCCATGACGGTGACTCGGGGGTTGTCGTCGAGGTACAGCGGCACTTCCAGACGACCGATCGCCTTGCCGATCTTCGCCCAGTCGGCTTCGGCGAGGTTGCCGGTTCGGATCTTCGTCGAATCGACACGCGCCTCGCTGGCCAAAATGCGCTGCGTGAGCTCTTGGTGGCCCATTTCGAGTGAGAACACCAGCGTCGGCTTCGCCGAGTGCTGAGCCACATGAGCCGCCATCCCCAGACCAAACGCAGTGTTGTGGAGGTATAGGTCGGCGGCGACGAAGTTGTGGAGGTCAGGGACGGTGAAGTCGATCACCTGGGTCCAACCAGCGGAGTCGATCGATACGATGTCATCCCACATGACGTCGGGTGATGCCCACCAACGAAGTTGGTCGTCGTCGAGCGCCTCGGCAAGCTTCGCAATCGTCTCACGCCGTACCCGGCCACGGTACGGATGCCAGTTGTGAGAGACGGGCTTGCCGACTCGCCGGTTGATCTCGCCCCAGGAAACGTCCCCTTTCGCCTTGATCACGTCGTCCCACACTTCGACGGGGATGGAATCGGCGGAGAACCCAAAACTCGCCGCCGACGCACGTAGACGTACCGCCGCGACCGCTTGTTCCTTGCCCACGATGCCGATGCGATCGGCGAACGCCAGCATCGATGGAGCGTCCATCACTTCGATCTCGAAGGACCGCCGACGGCTCACCACACCGTTGTTCGTGTATTTGACCATGCGCTCACGAAGTTTGGAACGAATGCCAAACCGGAGCAGAAGGTGCTGAATGTCACGGGCGAACTGGGGTGACATCGTGGAGTACGAGATGCGGGCGTACCCAGCCTGCGCCACCCATGCCGAGCCGTCGGTGGCGAACAGGCGATTGAGGAACCGGGCCAGCAAGGGCTCGGGAAGCCTGAAGACTGCCGGCGGTACGCGCTTGTGGTGTGCATCGCAACCCCAGGCACCATGGCGACGCAGCATGGCGGTGACGGGGTTCTGTTGGCCACCGGTGTGCCCAGCCGTGATGCGATACGTGGTTGCTTTGCCGGCCAGCGCCTCAAATCGCAGCTCCACACCGAACTCGGCAGCGGCCTTCACCGCGACTTCGTGCACTTCGGCGAGTTCAGCGGTGAGCCGCGGGGTGGTCTGGCCGGGACCGATCGTTCCGTCGCCGAGCAGCAACGCCAGTAGGTCGATCTCAGACGCGGGCAAGTCCTCGGTGCCGAACACGGGCACGCTGGTGGGCACAGCGATCGACTCACCGACGTTGATCGCTTCGAGTGGGCTCCAACCCGAGGTGGTGAGGAGTGGATGGGACCCGGTGATGGTGACCTCGCGCCCTGAACGGGTGCGCACGCGGAAGACCGGTTTGATGCCGTCTGCCAAACAATGTGACATGGGCACGGTGACCTGACGTCCGTTCAGATCGAGCGCCAACGCCTGGGCCGCATCGGCGGACTCGGCACGCTCCATGAACTCGAGAGCTGTCAACACGTCGCCCGTTGAGGGATCAACGATGGGTGTGTCGAACGCCACGCACTTGCCCATCGCAGGCCTCGCACCGACGATGTAGAGGGCGCTGGGTTGGAGACCAGACAGGAGTTCGTCGAGGTCGGTGTAGCCGGTGGGCACGCCGGTGATCGACGCTCCACGGTCGTAGGTGGCCTGGAGGTGATCGAGGACTTCGGGCAACAGGTCTTCGAGGGTGCGCTGGCTGTCGGTGACGCGACGGTCGGCGACCTTGAAGATCTTGCTCTCGGCGTCGTCGATGGCTTTGGTGACGTCGTCTGGCTCGCTGTACGCGAGCTCGGCGATGTCGCCGGCGGTGTAGATGAGCTGCCGCAGCATCGCGGTGTCTTGGACGATCTTGGCGTAGTGGCCGGCGCTCGAGATGGCAGGCGTGGCGTTCTGCAGTTCGTGCAGCGTTTCGGGCCCACCACATTCCTCGAGCAGCCCGTTGCGGCGCAGTTCGTCGGCAACGGTGACCACGTCGACCGGTGCCGCGCCCGAGTAGAGCGCCCGCACCGCGTCGAAGATGTTGCGGTGCGCCGGCTTGTAGAAGTCGGCTGGGTCGAGCCCCAGCTCGCTGACCACACCAATCGCTTCGCGCGACAGCATCATCGCGCCGAGCACCGACTCTTCGGCGTCGATGTTGTGCGGCGGCACACGACCCCGGCTGGACTGACCTGACGACTGACCACCGCGCTGCCCCGACGACCGAGAGCGATCACCGCGATCATTGGAGCGGCTCATCGAGCCGCCACCGTTGATTGCTACAGGAAAGAACTCGTCGCCAGCCATGAACGATCTACCCTGACGGAACAAGGCTGTTGATCGCTAGGGGCACAACCATGTGAATTGCCCTGTGGACCCGCTGTGGGGATTGGGGACAACACACGACGAACACCGTCACATCCTGACACCGCGGTGTGACAGTCATGCGTGACGCTGCGGGCAGCCCAGAGCGCGCAACAGCCCCGCCGGTCGACTCAGCAGAGCCGCCCAGCGGGGCTGTGGAACGATTGGAGCGTATTCAGGTGGCGGCGGCGATGACTTCGACGCGCAGCGGGAACGACACGTTGGCGTGCAGCGACACGGTCGCGGTGTGCTCGCCGAGAGTCTTGATCGCCTCGTCGAGGTGAATCGTCTTGCGATCGAGTTCGATCGAGGTTTGCGCCTTCACGGCTTCGGCGATATCGGCTGTGGTGACCGAACCGAACAACTTCTCGCCGACGCCGGCCTTCGCCACGATCTCGATCACCTTGGGGACCAGGGTGGAGGCAATCGTGGTGGCGGCTTCGCGATCGCTCGCGTCACGCAGGTCGCGTGAGCGACGCATGCGGGAAGCCTGATCGATCGCGCCATCGGTGGCGTGCATCGCGTGGCCTTTGGGGAACAAGAAGTTGCGGGCGTGACCGTCGGCCACGTCGACGATGTCGCCGCGCTTGCCGAGACCAGCGATGTCGTTGCGAAGAATGACCTTCATGGCTCAGTCCTCGCTTTCGGTGACGGTTTCGAGCTCGTCGTCATCGACCACGACATCGGTGGCTTCGACTTGGCTGGCACCTTCATCGCTGTCACGCGGCGGACGACGATCGCGGTCGCCACCGTCACGGGATGAACGCTGACGGCTGGCGGCAGCAACGCGACGGGCGTATGGCAGCAATGCCATTTCGCGGGCAATCTTGATCGCGTTGGCGATCTCGAGCTGCTGCTGACGGTTGTTGCCGCTGACCTTCATGTTGCGGATCTTGGCGCGATCGCTCATGAAGCGGCTGAGTAGGTCGACGTCTTTGTAGTCGACGTACTCGACCTTGTCGATGACCAGCGGGCTGGTCTTCTTCTTGTACTTACGTGGGTTTTCGGGCTTCCCGCGGCCGCGGGTGGGCTTTGCGCCTGGCTTGGCCATGTGCGTGGGTCCTTCCTGGACGAATCAACAAATCAAAACTGGTTACGGATGGCGAAGAACGCCGGTGATCCATACGGATCGAAATGGATCAGAACGGCTCTTCGTCGCCGTAGATCGGGTCGGGAGCGCGATTGCCACTGTTGCTAGCGGAGTTGCCACCGGAGTTGCCTCCGCCGGAACTGCCGCCGCCGGTGCGCTCGGTCTTTTCGACCTGAGCCGTGGCCCAACGCAGGCTGGGCGCACACTCTTCGACGTTGATCTCGACCGAGGTGCGCTTGTTGCCATCGCGGTCTTCCCAGTTGCGGGCGGAGATTTCTCCGGTGACCACAACGCGGGTCCCCTTGGTGATCGACGCAGCGATGTTCTCGCCGATGTCGCGCCATGCGGAGCAGTTGAAGAACGTGGTCTCACCGTTCTCCCACTCGCCGTTCGCGTTGCGACGACGGGGGCTCCAAGCAACACCGAACGAACACACGGCTGCGCCGCCTGTCGTGAAGCGCAGCTCGGGATCGCGGGTGACGGTGCCGACGATTTGGACGAAATTGTCAGTGGCCATTGGGTGGCTCCCTTCGTGGACGCTGCCGGCTAGGCAGCAGGTACCTCGAAGCCACGGCGAGCAGCCTCGGCTTCGGGCAGGCGGATCAGCTTGTGGCGAACGATGTCGTCTGCGAGACGGAGCTGACGCTCGAGCTCATCGAGCGCACCGCCATCGGCGAGACACTGAACGACGAGGTAGTAGCCGGATTCCTTCTTGTTGATCGGGTACGCGTACTGACGCTTCCCCCACCAATCAGGCTTGCCGTGCAACGATCCACCGGCGGCAGTGATGCCATCCGTAACCGTCTTGACCCACGACTGGGCTTTGGGATCTTCGACGTCACCGTCGACGATCACCATCAACTCATAAGCACGCATCATGCGTGGTGCTCCCTTCGGACTGAAGCGGCCCCGCAACGGTTGCGGGGCAGGGTTATGTAACCCCGCGAGCCTAACGGCACCAGACCCCACAAACTCCAGCTCCTCACGTTCACACCGAGAGTGTGCACACATGGGTGTGACAAGGGGCAGCACTTGGAGTCACCGGCGAACGGCTGCATGGCTGGCGGCCTGACCCCGCGCTTCTACACGTCGATGATGAGGGGGAACTGGACGCGGTGGGCTTCGCCGGCGATACCGGCGACGCCAACGCCCGGCAGGGGCTGGATCACCCATCCCTCGTCGATGACGTTGATACCCACTCCCCCGGCGTCTCGCGTGCGGCTCGGCATGAGAGCTACCCCGTTCGGCGCGTTGAGTGATCGCATCACACCGGTGGACCTCGTGAGCGCCTCGGTGGAACCCGCCACGATCGTGGCCACGAGGCCACTCTCGATCGTGGCCAGCTTCTTCCAGGGAAACTCATCGTCGAGGCGATGAGCGTCGTCGATGAGCAACAGCGTGGGCCGGCTCACGCCGTCACCGATGAGATCGATCACGTGGTCGACCGGCACGATCATCTCGCGCAGCTCTGGGGCGGTGAGCAACGGCGATCGGCGGCTCGCCGAGGACGCGATCACCTTCCATCCCACTTGTTGACCGAGCACGGCCAGCGCGGCGAGCGCGTTGCTCCGACCGCTCTTCGGCGGCCCGATGATGCGATGCGCCGAGCCGTCTTCGAGCGGGTCGAGCCACAGCAGTTCACCGGTGTCGGGGCGAACCCCGAACGGCAACGGCATCTCGATGCCGGGCACCGGTGACGTGAGATCGCTGGAGCGCACATCGCTGAGTCGCAGCGGCCACGGCGCCTTCGTGAATCGACGCGGCGGGCGACATTGGCCGCCGGGCCCCAGCCCTTCGGTGATGCCGTCGGCGAGCGCTGCATACACGTCGCCGACGTTCACGTCGTCAGGGCACACTCGGGCGATCTGGCACAGCAGGTCGGTTGCCGAGTCGACGCATCGGTATGGCACGGTGAGCTGCGCCCGCAAGGGCTTCGACACCGTGGCCGGATACTCGCCCGGGTCGTTCGCAGCGAACACCAGCCGCCGCGACGCCGTGGTTCCGAGACGATTCGACAGCATGGGATGACTGCCGCTGAACACCACTTGAATGCCCGTGCCGACCACCTCGTTGACGACGGTGGTCATGGGGCCGAGCAGCGGGCTGACGGTGCCTTCGCCGTGCAGGAACATGCGGTCGGCACCCAGCACGAGCAGCACGATCCGCGGCAGGTCGTTGCCACCCATCTGCACGTAGCCGGCGAAGTCGGCGGCACCCTGGCGGGCGATCACGGCGCGACGCGACGCTGCCTCGGTGACCAGCCAGTTCAGGATTCGCAGCGCGGTGGCGTCGTCGCGGGTAGCGATGGAGCCCACGTGCGGCAGCGCGCTGATGAGCGCCAAACCTTGACCGATGAGATCGACGCCGTAGATGTGGAGATCGTCAGGATGTGATGAGCGCGCAAGTTGGGTGGCGGTGGTGAGCAGCGCGTCGTGATGGCCCGACCCGGCCGCCCCGGCGTAGGCGACGACAGCGTCGACGAGACTGTGGGCGACGAGTCGCACCCGCTGGTGTTCGGGGTCGTCGGCCACACCGATCACCAGCGGCACATCGCCCAGTTGATCGCCGAGCTCGGCCAGGCCGATCTCCGCTGGGAGGTCGTTGGGCCACGGCACGGCACCGCCTGGGTACCCGTCGAGATGGGCCGCTTGCCGGATCACTTCGACGATGTGGTGCAGGTCTTGCTGGTGGTTGGGAACCTCACGCAACTCCGGCGGTGCCGGCGGTCGGGTGAGGCTGTCGAGCGTGACGAAGTGTGCCGCCAGTTCGGCGCTGGTGCCGGTCGACACGAGGTGGCGCGCCTCGTTGCCCACGCGGGCCGATTGGAACTCGACGAGGTCGCCACCCTGGAACCGGGCAAAGGCGCGCCCCTTCGTGGCCGACGAGATCCCCGCCGCTGCCGCCGACTTGATCACGATCTTCGAGTCGTTGCCGTTTTGCACCTTGAAACACACCCGCAGACCCGCCTGACCGTCGATGGTGGGCGGCAACGCATTGTTGAACATCTGCGTGAGCAGCAACAGATGCACGCCGAGCCCGGCACCGATGCGAGCAATCGATTCGAGCCGGCCGACCTGGGCCTTGCCCTCGGGCGTGTCGAGGAGTTCGGCGAACTCGTCGACTACCACGAGCAGTCGCGGGATGGGCGGCAGATCGGGACGATCGTGGCGGGCGGTGCGGTAGCCCTCGATGGTGGCGACGCCGGCTTCGTTCAGGAACATGTGCTCGCGTCGTTCGTGTTCGGCGGTGAGCAGCGTGATCGTGCGTTCGAACAGGTCGATGTTCTGGTTGGTGGCCAAGGCGATGACGTGCGGCAGGTTGGCCGTGATCTTGTGGTCGACGCCGCCCTTGAAGTCGACGATGGCGATCGCCAGGTCGTCGGGATGGTTGTGCATGGCGAGCGAGGCGAACCACGTCTTGAGGAACTCGGTCTTGCCAGACCGTGTCATCCCGCCGATCAACCCGTGCGGACCTTGCGTGACGATGTCGACGTTGAACATCGCGCCGTCCATGGCCACCCCGACCGGCACGTTCGTGCGCGGCGAGTGCTGACGCCAGAAGTCCACCTGCTCAGCCGGGGTGCGCTGGCCGAACTGCACGAGTTCGCTGAAGTACACCTGGGCGATCGGTCGCGACGCCGCCCCGGCCGAGAACGCTTCGAGCGGCGCGAGCGCCAACGCCGCCTCGAGCGCCAGTGACGTCGACAGCTGGGAGACCGAGACATCGTCGACGCGCGGCGTGGCCACCGAGCGGTAGGCGCACTCGTCGTCGAATCGGCCGAGCTGCACCTCGCCGCGAATGCCCTCGGGAACGATCGACGAGTCGGTGACGATGCCGAACACACCGACGTCGGGGCCGTGCCGCAGGATCTCGGTGAGGTCGGACGTTGCGAGGTTGCCGACGCCGTCGAGCACCACGATCTGAATGGGCAGGATCAATCCACCGGACCGATCGCCGGCATGCTCACGTCGCGCATCGATGAGCCCACGCAACGCCTGCATGAGTACCGAGCGTCCGCTGGGCGTGGCCGCCAACCGCGCACCACCGTCGGAGGTGAAGGCGTGCGGCAGCCATTGCACGAACGACCACTCGCTGGCCCGCGACTCGTCGGTGATGACCCACAGATTGAGATCTCCCGGCGCATGGGAGAACACGAGATCGATCACCAGCGACCGGCAGACCGCGTTGGCGCGCTCCATGGGCCCGGTGATGCTGAGCGGCCCCTCGAGGGTGAGCGAAATGGTGAGCGGGGCTTGCCACAACAACGTGCGGCTCTGCGACTTCTGCTCGTCACGCGTCTCGAACGACGACGGCAAGGCCGCATAGCCCAACGTGACGGCACCGAAGTCGGGATCGGCGGGTGACCGTTCCCAGATGCGGCGGTGCCGGAACCGTGCGTACAACGCGCCGAGGCCGCCGCCGGCGTGGCGTTGCCTGGCACGGCGGGCCTCGGTGCCTCGGTGACCGGCGAGCTTGGTTTCATAGTCGCGCAGCTCGCGTTCATACTGCTCTTGCTCGGCCACCTGATCGCGCTTCATCTTGCGCTTGCGCCGTTGGCTGTCGACGGTGAACACGATGGGCGTGAACGCCGCGATGAGCAGGAACTGCCAGCGGCCGAACATGACCGCGAACCCGACGGCGGTGACGAGTGGCGTGAGCGAACGCCACCACGCGCTCCCCATCGAGCTGGCGTCGCGCGTAGTGGGTTCCTTGGGCGCGGCCCCGATTGCTGGCAGGTCGGCCACTGCCTCGCGGAACTGACGTTGCAGGTTGACGCCGGTGGGTGTGGTGCCGAGCAGCGTTGCCCGGTCGCCTTCGCCCAACGTGACGGTGGCGAACAGCGAGGCACCGGCGTGCAACAGGCAGCCAGCGCCAAGAACCGCCGAGTCGACCGATTGGCCCTCCACGGTCATACCGTTCTTCGACCCGAGATCGGCCACATGCACCTCGTTGCGGTCGTCGAGTGCCGCTGTGAAGTGACGACCGGACATGAGTGGATCGTTGATGGTGAACCCGTCGGCGGCGCGGCCCACCTCGACGGCGGTTCCGGGGGTGAGCCGAATCGATCGTCCCGAATCGGCACCGCCGACGGCGACGAGGTAGGTGCCGGGGAGGGTCGGTGCCGCCGTGGTGCCGGTCTCGGTGATCAGCGACCCGTTGCGAAGCACCGACTCGGCCAGCGGTTCGCGGTCGCTCACGCTCCATCGCTCGCCGTCCACGTATACGTAGTCGACGACCGGTTCGGCGAGGCTTTGCCGAGCCCCTCCGGTTGGCGACGACCCTACATACAGGGGGGAATCAGCGGAATCAAAAGGAGCGGAGCGACCTATCCGCTGATCCCCGTAGTCGACGGGGTGGCGCACCGATCGCAGTGCCTCGACGAACGCGCCCCGCGAGCTCGCCGCGTCGCCTTCGATCAGCACGGGATGCGGTTGGGGCGCGTCGGTGGTGTCTCCCGTCCCGCTCGACGGTTCCGGCGACCAACCGGTGGGCGCGGCGCGCTCATGGCGCGACGTGGCCAGTCGCACCCGCCACGCCGTCATGGCACCTCTTCCTCGATGCGGTTGGGTGCGGTCGCAGCATCGTGCTCAGGGTGGATCTCGAACCGCACGAAGGGTCGGTGTCCGCCCGCAGTCGCGACGACGTCACCGTTGACCAGCGGCACCGGTTCGCCACCGACGGGGACGACTTGAGCGTCGCGCACGATGACGGTGCCATTGGCCGACCCGGTGTCGGCAATGCAGGCCACATCGCCGGTGCGCGACACCCGGCAATGCTGCCGCGAGACCACGCCGTACGGCACGAGCAGTTTCACGACTCCATGATCTGATGGTCGAGCCCGGCTATCGGCTTGCTCTTCGTGCGGGGCGACTTGCCGGGCGGTTTCACCACGGCCGATGACGATGGTGTCGCCATCGCTGATCGTGCAGACCTCGGTGTCGTCGTGACCGGCGGCATCGCTGTCGCCGGGCTGATCCGCGATGACGACCAACCGCGCCCCCACCACACTCGATCGGTCGGGCACGACAACCGAGTCGTGCGCAATCGGACGGGTTCGACGCAACAAGCGGTCGGCTACCTCCTGGGCGCGCGGATCGACCACCCGATGCGGCGCGACGGCGGGCGGGTCCTCGGGTCCGTCAACTGGCGGGGCGGCGGCCGGGGCGTCAGCGACCGGCGGCGCGACGGCGACCGGATCCGCGAGCGCTGCGAGCTCGTCGGCGGTCAACCCCGCCATGACGTTGTCGAACGAACCGAGCAAGCCCTCAGCCATCGGGCCGCTCAGGTCAATCCCCTGCGTCTGGTCATCGCGCTGTACACGCCGCCAACGTACGCGTGATCGTGGCCGTCCAGAATGGGGAGGAGTCCCCAGTGCAGTGCAGACGTAGAAGCGGTGCCGATCGGCGTAGGAACTCATCGCACGTCGCGAGGTTCCAGCTGGTAGAAACGTTCCAATGGAAGGAACAGCGGGGGAACAGCGCGGATGGCAGCGAGTTCGCACCTACGCCAAGTTCATTCGCACCATCACCAGCCTGCATCCAAAACTGTTCATCATCGCCGTCAGCGGTGCCTCCGTGTTCGCGTTGTGCACCGTTGCATCGAGCATGGTCATCCGTTGGGTGATCGACGAAGTGATCATTCCACGGTTCGACGAAGGCGGCGTCGAAACGTCGAAAGTGGTCATCGCGTGCGCGCTCATCATCGGCGTCGGCATATTGCGCGCGGCAGCCGTCGTGGTGCGGCGCAGCTTTGCCGGCATGACCCAGTGGCGTGTTGCCGAGACGCTCACCGGTCGCATCGCCGACCGGTTCGTCACGCAACCAGCGAGTTGGCACCAGCGCCAGTCCGACGGGGTGTTGGTCAACCGGGGCGGCGTCGACGTAGACACCACCATCGCCGTGCTCGCGCCCATTCCGTTCGCCACGTCGACCGTGTTGCTGCTGGTCGTGTCGGGAGTGTGGCTGATCCTCACCGACTCGGTGATGGGGCTTGTGGCTGTGGCGTTGTTCCCGGTGTTGGTGGTGGGCAACATCATCTACGAACGCAAGGTTTCCAAGCCATTCGACGAGGCCCAAGACGCGTTGGGCGAGTTCTCGGGGCAGGTCCACGAGAGTTTCGAAGCGGTGCAACTCGTGAAGGTCTACGGAGCTGAAGGGCGCGAGACCGAGCGGTTAGCAGAGCTGGCCAACGCAATTCGCGACCCACGCATTCGCGCCGTGCGCATCCGCGGCACGTTCGAAGCGTGCCTCGAGTTCCTGCCGTCGTTCACCAACATCGGTCTGGTGGTGCTGGGCGCGTCACGTGTGGAGTCGGGGCAGGTGAGCGTGGGTGAGCTCGGCGGGTTCATCTTCATGTTCACGCTGCTGGTGTTCCCGTTGCGACTGATCGGGTACGCACTGTCGGAGCTCCCCTACTCCTACGCCGGGTGGGCCAAGGTCCGCGAGACGCTCGACGCCCCCATCGAGGCCGATCCGGCTGCGTCGTTGCTGCGCTCCACCGCACCCGACGCTGTGGTGCTCGACAACGTGTCGTTCGTGTTTCCCGGTGAGGACCACCCGGCGGTGAACGGTGCAACTGCCACCATCGAGGCCGGCACCGTGGCGGCGCTCGTTGGTTCCACCGGTTCGGGCAAGTCCACGCTGGTCGACCTCATCGGTGGGTTGATTCCCGCCACCTCGGGCACGATCGCGGTACCCGACGGCACCCAGGCGATCGTGTTCCAAGAGGCGTTCCTGTTCGGCGGATCGGTTCGCGAAAACATCGTCGCCGGCTCCGAGTCGTTCAGCGACGACGACGTGTGGGAAGCGCTCCGCCTCGCTCAGGCCGACACGTTCGTCCGCGAACTCCCCGGCCACCTCGACACATTGGTGGGTGAGCGTGGCATCACGTTGTCGGGCGGTCAACGCCAGCGGGTGGCACTGGCTCGGGCACTGATCCGACGGCCGCACCTGCTGCTCCTCGACGACACCACGTCGGCACTCGACCCGGCCACCGAGATGGCGGTGCTCGACAACCTTCGCAACGCACTCACCGACTCGACTGTGGTGATGGTGGCGTCACGGCCGTCGACGATCTCCCTCGCCGACACCGTGTTGTTCGTGGCCGACGGCAGCATCACCGACCACGGCACCCACCGCGAGTTGTACGAACGGCTGCCTGCGTACCGCGATCTCGTCGACGCGTTCGAAACCGATCGCAGCGCCAATCCGAACGCGAGCGACGCGGCACTCAATGCGGCCATCGCCTCGGCTGGAGGTGGTGAGTGATGCACGAGATGCTGACCGAACCGTCCGGTCGTTTCACCGCCACCGGCACCATTCAGCGTGGCCTCAACGAGGCACCGGTGCTCCGCCAAGGGCTGGGCGTCACGTGGTTGCTGGCGGCCGTGGGTGCCGGTGGACGTGTCGTCGTGCCGATCGTGATTCAGCAGGCCATCGACCATGGCATCGTCGGGCCCGACGACGTGAGGATGCAGTTCATCCTCGTCCTCGCGGCTATCGGCGTGGCGTCGCAGATCGTGGCGTCGATCTGCCAGCGTGCTGCGATCATTCGGCTGGGCACCCGCAGCGAGCAAGCGCTCAGCGAATTGCGTGCCCGCCTCATCGGCCACATTCACCGCCTCAGCATCGCCGACCACAACGACGAGCGGCGCGGTGCCCTGGTCGCCAGGGTCACCAGCGACATCGAGACGCTCGCGAACTTCTTCCGGTGGGGCGGTTTGGCGTGGTTGATCGACGGCACCCTCATGCTCATCGTCGCTTCGGTCATGTTGGCCTACAACTGGTTGCTGGCCGTCATCGCCATCGCCATCAGCATTCCGTTGGCGTTCGTACTGCAAGCGGTGCAGCGCCATCTCGTGGCGGCGTACGAGAAGTCGCGCTCGGCCAACGGCGAGATGCTCGGCACCATGGGAGAACTCGTCACCGGTGCCGAAACCATCCGGGCCTACGGTGCTGGGCCGCTGTTCGCTCGACGCGCCAAAGCGTCGGTGAAACGACGCGCCGACGCGCAGATCCGGGCCGGAATCATCGGGGCCGCGCTGTTCCCGTTGGGTGAGGTGTTCTCGGTGGTCACCATCGCCACCATCGTCGCGGTCGGCGTTGCCATCGGGCCGGCCGGTGGGCTCACTGCCGGCGCACTGGTCGGGTTCATCTTCCTCACCTACCGCTACCTCGAACCGATCGCCGAGTTCACCGAAGTGCTCGATCAAACCCAAACCGCGGTTGCCGGTTTGCGACGGGTGCTCGGCGTGCTCGACATGCCGGTGGGCCCGCCGCCGCCGGAGTCGCCCGAACCGTTGCCTGCTGGCCGGCTGAACATCGACATCGAGGACATCATGTTCTCGTACCGCAGTCGAGCCGACCGTGCGCTGGCCGACGACGTGGTGCTCGACAACTTCAGCGCGTTCATTCCCGCCGGGCAGCAGGTCGCCGTGATCGGCGAAACCGGTTCGGGCAAGACCACGCTCGGTCGACTCATCGCCAGGCTCGCCGACCCCGTTGCCGGACAGATTCGGCTCGGCGGCGTGTCGTTGCGCCAGATCGACAACGCGGAACTCCGACGTCGTCTGATCGTGGTCGCCCAGGAACCGTTCCTGTTCGACGAGTCGATCACCGAGAACATCCGTTGGTCACGGCCCGGTTCCACCGACGCCGAAGTTGCCGCGGTCATCGATCAGCTCGACGTGGGCGACTGGGTCGAGTCGTTGCCAGAGGGATTGAACACTCGCGTCGGCGAGCGCGGCGAGTCGCTGTCGGCCGGCGAACGCCAGCTGGTGGCGCTGCTGCGGGCAGGCTTGGCCGACCCCGACGTGTTGCTGCTCGACGAAGCCACCTCGGCAGTCGACGCCCTCACCGAGGTTCGCATCTCGCGGGCGCTCACCAAGCTCGCGGAGGGCCGCACTACCATCGCCATCGCCCACCGGCTGTCCACCGCCGCCCGTGCCGACCGTGTGCTCGTGTTGGCCAGCGGCCGGTTGGTCGAAGACGGCCACCACGACGAGCTCGTGGCCGCTGGCGGCTCCTACTCAAGGCTCTACGACGCCTGGGTAGCCGCCACCACCGCCGAATAGCCGCGCTGGTGTCGCCAGGTCGTGTTCGAAGGAACGCCAGCCGACCTCATTGCAGATGCAACAACCCTGACCGGCCAACACCTGAAGCAATACGTGGGCTCGTAACGGCGCTGAAGCGCAGTTGGCGAGCAGCGCTACCCGCACTCCTACAGAGCGAAGTTCGTGGTTGACCCTCGACCATCGGACACCGGTTGCTCTGAGTGAACGCAGAACCACTCGTACGACAATCTGTAGTTGCGGTGTCTTACGATTCGTCGTACAGTAGCTGCATGGCAGTGCTCAACTTTCGAACCGACGAGCGCTCGGAGCGAGCACTTGCCGAGCTGACCGCCGACGGATCCACCACCTCGGAGGCGATTCGCCAGGCTCTCGTAGATGCGGTGCGGCTTCGTCGACGCGAGCAGATGCGCGCCGAGTCGCTGGAATTGATGAACGACGAGGACGATCGAGCCGAGAGCAGGCGCGTGCGCGAGGAGATGGACGAACTACGTGCGTGGTGACATTCATCGACTTCGGGCCCCTCGTTCCGCTCGCGGCCACGAGCAGCACGGCGAGCGATACGGCGTCATCGTCCAGTCTGATGACTTGATGCTGTCGACGCTGCTGGTCGCGCCAACCTCGCGTTCGTCGCAGGAGCGGACTTTCAGACCGTCGGTGGTCATCGGCGATGAGGAGTCGCGTGTGCTCGTCGAGCAGACGTCGGCCGTGGCACCCGAACGCCTCGGTGAGTTCGTCGGGCGGTTGACTCACGATGAACTCGTCGCCCTCGACGAAGCGCTGCGACTCGTCCTCCAACTCGATTGACACCAGAAACGAGACTGCAGCTGAAGTCGTCGGGCCTCGCCAGCGTCGTCGGTCATCGACGCTGCGTTCGAGCCGAGCCACACGTCGTCAGTTGATGTTGCTATCAGTCACACGGCAAGTCAGACAGCACCAACGTGCTGCCCGATGCAATCGCCAGCGATGACAGGTCGCCTTTGGGCACCTCGATGGCGACCTTGAATTCGCGGGGTGTCGGGTAGTTCGGGCACGGGTCGGCCGTGCAGGGCTCCATGTCGAACGACGACAGGTACGCGCCCGACTCGGCGAAGAAAGCGATCGACAGCGGCAGCAGCGTGTCCTTCATCCAGAAGGTGCCGGTGTGCGGCCGGGGATACACGAACGCCATCCCGTCGGCCGTTCCGTTGCTCGTGCCCACATCGGTGACTCCCATCAACCCCCGACTGCGCTGATCGCCGGTCTCGGCCCGCCACAGGCAGAGATCACACAGCGTGCCGTCGGCGGCGGTGATGGTGGCGGCCACCCGTTCGAATCCCTCCGGCCGCACGAGATCTGCGCTCAGGGTCTGGGTGGTCACCGGGCTCACCGGGGCCGTCGGTTGGCTGTCATCACCAACGGTCGAATCGGATTCACCACACGCTGCGGCGAAGAACATGACGACTGTCACACCGACGAGCAGCACTCCCGCACGTGAGCGCTCGAGTCGAACCTGGCGACGGCGAGCAGAATTGGTGGACACCACCGAAATCTAACGAGCTGTTCCAGCACCGACCCATCGCCCGACAGTCGACGAGTGGCTGACCCGTCACTTCATCAGCGGCGACGCACCAGCCACGCTGGCGTCGAGAAACGGCACGATGTTGCCGAGCGCGCGTTCGACATACTCGTCTTCTCGCCCACCGGGGCCGTAGGCCGCAACTTCACGGGCATCAAGTCAACCTCTGGTCGACGAAGTGTGTCGCGATGGGTCGCGCGCGGGTGAGGGCTCGCCTAGACTCGCCCGGGCGGGCCTTGGGCCTTGCTTCGGCAACTCACCAACTTTTCACCATGCACGGACGTAACCCGAACTCCCCCGAATCAGCGCAAACACCCCTGCGCGATCGTCGCGAGGTGCGTCCGGCCCAGAACAGTCGTTTGATGTTGCTGCTCGTCGTGGCGGCCGTGGTCATCACCGTTGCCGTCTTCTTCGCCGGGGGCGAGCCGAACTCCGGCGACAACGAGGTGCTCGCCGAAACGGCAACGTCCACGCAAGTGAGCACCCCGGCCTCGGTGCCGTCGATCGATGCCGCTGCGGTGCAAGCTGCGGCCCTCGCCGCGCAGCCACCGGAAGAACCCGCCGTGGAAGAACGCACCGTCGATCTCGACGGCTGCCAACTCACGGTCATCGAGATCACGGTGGGCGACACCGGCGAGTCGGTCGAGTGCACCCAGAAAGCTCTGTATGCCGCCGGGTTCTACGACGGCGAGTTCACCGGCACGTTCGACGAAGCCACCGCAACCGCAGTGAAGGGCATTCAAGCTCAGCGAGGATTGTACGTCGACGGCATCGTCGGCCCGCAGACCGCCGAGTCGCTGGGCATCTGGCCCGGAGACGAGTCGTTCGTGGTGCGCACCCCCGCTCCGGCACCGGGCACGATGGACCGGCTCGGCTACGAGTTGTCTCCGGTTGCCTCAAAGGGCAGCGATGCACCGCCGGTTCCTGGCGACACGGGTGAGGGCCGGCGAATCGTGTACAGCCGCGCCGAGCAGCGAGTATGGGCGATCGACGACGACGAATACGTCATACGCTCCTACCTCGTCACCGGCAGCCAGTACGCCAACGAAGTGCCCGGCAGGCACGAGGTGTACAGCCGGTCGGAAACGACAACAGCATGGAACGGTGCCGCCGACCTGCCGCTGATGGTGCGCTGGCTCGACACCGAGCGTGGTGCCATCGGCTTCCACGGCATTCCGAATCATCGCGACACCGGCGAGCCGTACCAGACCACCGCTGAACTCGGCACCAAGTTGTCGGGTGGCTGCCAGCGGCAACACCTGATGGACGCACGATTCATGTGGGAGTTTGGCCAAATCGGCACACCCGTCTACGTCGTCTAGTTCATCGTCGACGACGTCTGGCTGGTCTTCAGTTCGGCGCCTCGTTCAGTCACACGACCCATTCGTGCCTGCTCCCGGCAGCAGCGAGTCCCGGCCGACCTGAATCCGGTACGTACCGGCAGCGGGCAACTGCACCGAGATCCATTCATCGTCGGTCGGTGCCAGGCACGGCTGGCCGGTCGTCTCATCGGTCGTCTCATCGGTCGTCCCTACCGGCATCAACTCGATGGTGGCACCGTTGGCCCATTCGTACCTGAGGGTCACCGTCGTTGCTTCGGTCGTGGCGATGATGAACTCGTCCGGCGTCTGCGAGAGCAATGTCGCCGGTGCATCGACGATCGGTTGGTAGTCCTCGACCTCGTACAGGGTCCAATGCTCGTTCTGCCAGACGACGCTGAGCCAGTCGACGGGGCCGGTGCGATCGCCGCGGTTGGTGAGCACGTTTGCCTCAGGCTCGCCTCCTCTGTCGAGCGGTGCGTCAGGCAGCGCGATCCAGCGCACGGTGTTGTGGAGCAGCCACTCGCGATATTCGTCGGCCGTCAGAGATGGCTCGTACAGCACCCCGTTGCGGTCGTGATCGATCTGGCGTTCCCACCCGCGTATGAATGGCACTTGGTCGGCGACGTAGTAGGCCTCCCAGTGATTGGCAGTGAAAGGAATCTCCAGACGGCCGAGCGGCTTTCCATCGCCGTTGCGAGTCAGCACTTCGTCGATCAGCGGCTGGTGGTAGGCGCGTTCGGTCGACGGGTCGCCCGCCCACAGAGCGGCGCTGACCACTGCGTGCTGCACCGTCCATCCAGCGCAGAATGCGGCCATCCCGATCAACACCGCGCGTCGTGACCGTCGCGTCCCGGATGGCACGTGCACGGCTCCGGCGACCGCAAGCGGCACGACGATGAACTGGGCGAGGCGCATGAAGTTGCCGCCGAGCGGGCTCGGTACGACGAACACGATGACGGAGGCGAGCGCCGACACCACCAGACCGATGCGAACGACGCGGTGGGGCACGACGGACCATGCAAACATCATCACCAACAGCGACACGAGGAAGTGGCCTCCCCGGAACGGGAAGGTGCCTCCGTCCGACGCGAACAAGACCGCCATCAACAGCAATGGTGCGACAGCGGCGGCACCCACGGCGAGTGACGGACCAGCGGTCCGAAGACGAGTCGCGACTCCTGTCCCTGCTTCAGCAGAGGTGCCAGCTCGCGGCCAGAACGCATCGCAGCAGATCGAACCTGCGGCGATTCCGAGAAATGTGGCGGCAACGGGGCTGGCGAGCGGCGTGACGAACGCGAGAACGACAGCAGCGGCCAGCCAACCTCGATGCCATGCCCAGACGGCCGCCAGCCCAACTGCCAAGCCCAGAGCAAACGTGACACGCCCGACGACGACGTTGACCAACGCGGCGCAGGCGAACACCGCACCGGCCCAGCGCGCCGACACCTCTGGCAGACCCGCTCGAACCACCGAGGTGAAACACGCCGTGGCGGCGAGCGAGGCGGCGATGCATACCGTCAGCGTCCCGAACACACTCATCAACGGAGGGCCGATGAGGCTGTAGGTGAGGGTCGGGTGTCCGGCGTACCAATAGTTGTTCCACACGGTGAAGCCCGCCTGGTCGAACAGTTCGGCTCGTAGCAACTGAGCGGGATAGTCGCCGCCGCGGACACCGGTAGCGATGATCAACAGCGAACCAACGGCGACCACGGTCACCGCAACTTGGATGTCGCTCGGACGCCACGGGACCCGGCTGGTAGGCGCACTCCCGACATCAGCCACGTCGGCCGACGCTACCCCGAAGGGATAGTGCCTGGCACTATCCCTTCGCGGTTACCGGAGGCGAACCACGTTTCTGCCGGTGACCTGGCCGGCCAGGATTCCCGTCAGCACTTCGTCGAGGTCATCGAGGACGATGTCGTGACCGATCGAGTCGAGGTTGCTGGGCTTCAGATCGGTGGCGATGCGCTGCCACACGGCACGGCGACGTTCGATCGGCACGTTGACCGAATCGATTCCCAACAGGTTGACGCCGCGCAGAATGAACGGCATCACGGTGGTGGGTAGTCCGCCCCCGCCGGTGAGTCCGCTCGCAGCAACCGAGCCGCCGTAGTGAATCTTCTTCAGCACGTTGGCGAGCGTGACCCCACCCACGCAGTCGACGGCACCAGCCCACACCGTGGTTTCCAACGGGCGACGCCCCTCTTCGCTGAGATCGTTGCGGTCGATGATCAACGACGCGCCGATGTCGAGCAGAAACTGCGACGACTCAGGCTTGCCGGTGGATGCCACCACTTCGTAGCCGAGTTTGGCGAGCATGTCGACCGCCATCGACCCCACTCCGCCCGTGGCACCTGTGACCAGCACTGGCCCTTTGTCTGGCGTGACACCATGCTCTTGCAGGGCCATCACCGACAGTGCCGACGTGAACCCGGCAGTACCGATGACCATCGCGTCGTGCGCAGTGAGCCCGGAAGGCAGCGGCACGATCTGGTCGGCGGGCACCCGTGCGTACTCGGCGAACCCGCCGTGATGCCCCACGCCGATGTCGTAACCGTGGGCGATCACTTCGGTTCCGGCGACGAACTCACCAGCGCTCTCCAGGAGCACGCCAACCAGGTCGACGCCCGGCACGATGGGCGAAATTCGTGCGACCTTGCCGGTGGGCGTGGACGCGAGGCCGTCCTTGTAGTTCACACTCGAGAACTCGATGGCGATCGCGACACCGTCGGGAAGATCACGCGGCGACATCTCCACGACGCCCCGACTCACCGAGTCGGCGTCGGTGATGGCTTGAAACGCACGGAACGAAGCAGGAATCGGCATACGTCGAACCCTATTCAGTCGACAATGTAGAAACGTTTTCGAACGCGGGTGACACACCCGATAACGCCTGGTGCCTGGCACCAGGCGTTATCAGCGGGGTGGGCTGAAGCCTTCGGGGATGACGAGGTCGTCTGGTGACAGATCGGCGATGGATGCCTTGCCGATGCCCATCATGGTCGACTCGATGCCGTTGCGAAGCACGTCGAGCACGTTCTCCACACCTGCCTGGCCGTTGGCGGCGAGACCCCAGAGATACGCACGGCCGATCATGACGGCCTGCGCACCGAGCGCCAACGCCTTGACGACATCGCTGCCGCGTCGCACCCCGCCGTCCATCACGATCTCCACTTGGCCACCGACGGCTGCCACCACTTCGGGGAGCACGCGGATGGGAGCCGGCGAACCGTCGATGTTGTTGCCGCCGTGATTCGACACCGAGATGCACGTGGCCCCGGCATCGACGGCGCGTTGCGCTTCGTCGGCGCGCCCGATGCCTTTCACCATGAACGGGCCATCCCACTGCGACCGCAGCCAGGCGACGTCTTCCCACGTCGGTGGCGGCGTGCCCATCCACGTGCCGTACGCCTCGAAGAAACCGGGTGCCGGGCCGTCGGTGACCGAGAAGTTCGGCACCGACAGATCGGGCAGCTTTCCGCTGCGAACCCAATCACGCAACCAGAACGGCTTGAGCGCGACTTCGGGTGCCATGGTGACCACGGTCTTGAGGTCGATGGCTGACGGGATGGTTGGGCTGCCCCAGTCGCGGCTGTGCACGAACGACCAGTCGAGCGTGAGGATCATGCCGCACGCTCCCGCCGCCTTGGCCTTCTCCATCCGCGCCACCATGGAGTCGCGATCGCCCGCCCAATAGATCTGGAAGAACAACTGCGGTTGCGCGGCGATGACCTCGGCCAACGGCTTGCTGGCGAACGAGGACAAACCCATCAACACGCCGCGGGCGGCCGCTGCCCGGGCGACGGCGACTTCGCCGTCGGGGTGTACCGCCTGCACGCCCGTGGGCGAGATCATCACCGGCATCGACGCCGGCTGACCCATGACTGTGACGCTGAGATCGCGCTGACCAGGCTGACCAGCGGTGATCGGACGGAACCCGAGTTCGTCGAACGCCGACAGATTGTCGTTCATCGACAAGCCCCGCTCGGTTCCGGCGATCAGCGCGCCGTACACCGATTTCGGAAGACGTCGCTTCGCCCGCCGTTGCGCCACCGCCACCGACTCGAACCATTCATTCTGAAACCAAGGGATTGCCACGTCGGCGAGCATAAGCCCACAAGGCTGAACCTCACTAAGGGAATCAGCGGATAGGTCGCTTCGCTTCCATTGAATCCACTGGTCATTCCGCTGATATCCCCCGTATCTATTGGCGTCGCCAACCGGCCAGGCTCGGCAAAACCTCACCTACCCATTCGGCTCCTAACGCTCAGCCGGCCGTTCCTTCGAACAGCTCGGTATGGCGGCTCGAGTACTAGATGGGCAACACGCGGAGCAGGTGGTGCCACCGGCAAGCGATGCACGTCTCGACCACGTACGCCGTCGCCTCGCCACCACGGGCCATTTTGGTGACCAACGCGATGTCGGCCGGCGAGGACACGCATCGACCCTGAGCAGGGATGCGATGCCCGAACACGTAGGTGACGATGCGCAACTTCTCGGCTTCGCAGATAGGGCAGTCGGCCTGCGTTTCGGTACCGACGTTCTTCGCCGCCCGGATGAGCTCGGGGTGCGCGTCGCACACCTCTGTCTGCCCGATACGCCCAATCCTCACCTGATTGATGAGCATCCGGCGGGCGAGGCGATGGTCGACGATGCCGCGGCGCTCGGTGCCGCCTCGCAACGCATTCGCCGTGAATCCCATGTGAACAGGGTAGCCATCATGCAAACTGACTGCGTGACGCCGATCAAGTACGGACGAGACATCCCCAACGACGACGAGCTGCGCCTCGCCGGCGACATCAGCGGGGGCAAGCGCGCCTTGGAACTCGGCATCGGTCGCGATTCCAACGCGGTGGCGTTCGCGCTGGCTGGAGCCAAGTCGATCGCGGTCGATCCGAACCCGGAGAGCATCGAACGGGTGCGCGCTGCCGCGATTCTCGACGAGGTGACCGTGCAGTGTCACAACAACGACCTCGCCGACTTGGGGTTCGCCACCAGCGGATCCGTGGAACTGGTGGTCGCCAACCACAGCATGATCACCGTCGACGACCTCAGCCGCGTGTTGCGCCAAGTGCACCGCGTGCTCAGAGCGAGTCACCCGTTCATCATCTCGGTGCCGCACCCGTTCGCCGGCGTGCACACCAACGACGAGTTCGGTTCCAAGGTGGTGCCGTACGGCACCACCGGGCGAACCATCAGCGACTGGTTCACCCACCTCGGACGGGCCAACTTCCGAGTGGATCAAATCCTCGAACTCGGCGTCAGCCCCATCTCACCGGTTCCCACCACCCTGGTCATCCGCTCCCGCAAAGAAGGCAACTAGCGGCCCAACTGGTTCGGCCCAACTGGTTCGGCCCAACTGGTTCGGCTAGCTGATCTGGATTTCCTCTACGTTCTTGCCGTCGCCCGCTGGGAAGTAGCCCGCGACGTCGATGATCAGATCCGCCGTGGTGAGCGCGTACACACAGACCTTGCCGTCGGTCCCCAACTTGGAAATCACCGCATTCGGCGTGGTGAGGCCTACTCCGGTGAAGTTCACATTCGACGCCGTCGGCACACCCACACCACACGGGAACACCGTGAAGAACCCCGGCCCAGTCGTGTTGGTCGCCGTGACGTTCAACGCCACCGACGCAGCACCATCGGACACACCAGCGCGTCCACCGACCTGCACCTCACGCACACTTCCACCAACCACGGCACCGGTGCCAGCAGCCACCCCATCAACGGTGAGCTCACCGGCCCTCGTATCGGTCAAACGAGCCGGCGCAGCCAACGGCACGAAACCATCAGCTGCTGGGAAGTAGCCCGCGACGTCGATGATCAGATCCGCCGTGGTGAGCGCGTACACACAGACCTTGCCGTCGGTCCCCAACTTGGAAATCACCGCATTCGGCGTGGTGAGGCCTACT
>DATKCX010000059.1:0-2851 GCA_035512975.1 Ilumatobacter sp. | reverse complement strand
TTAGGATCACGAGCAGGCCGCATCGGCAGAATGGTCGAGGTTGGGACACGATCCACTGACTTCGCAGTACACCCGCTGGGATGCGCGAGGATCGTCTGATGGCGAAACCCGGGCTGGCGACGATCAAGACCTTGTTTTGCGCACTCGTGCAATCGGTGCGCGTTCCCCGGCTGCGACAACCGATTGACGGACCCACAGTGGAATGGGGTGCAGGCCGACATCGCCCACATCCGCGGCGAAAGGCCCGGCGCGGCCCGCTACGCACCCGACATGACCGACAAGGAACGCAACGCCGTCGACAACCTGATCTTGCTGCTGTGCCCGAATCACCATCGCGAGATCGACCGCCTGCGGCCGCAGGATTGGTCCGCGGAGAAGCTCATGGAGATCGAGTTCGATCACGAGCAGATCTGCTCCGGCCAGGAATGGGCGGCTGAGTCGCTGCTGGAGCACTACAGCTCTCTGCTCGCGTCGCAGGGCGCCGGTGGTGAGAGCGAGGCGACCGCCACGCCTCCCCCTCGGCTCGTGATCGAGCACGCCGAAAAGCACAGCTTCGACGTGGTCAACGTCAGCGAAACCGACGCGTTCAATGTCGCCGTTGCCGTGTCACCCGACAGCGAGGCCCACGGCCTGCTTCGGCTGGAGGACGACGTGATCCGTCGGCTGTCGCCGGGTGGCCGATGGCGAGGTGGACTCGTGGTCAAGACGTTTGGCAATGCAGGCGTCGCGATCGTGCGCGTCACATGGTCCGACGACAACGGTCACGAGTACGACGCCGACTTCACTCTCTAGCTCGTGCGGTGTTCGCTGGCGTTCCCCATCTGACGAGTTCGGAGCGCATGGCATCCGGGCAACCGGTAGTGGCCGGTATCGGAGGACTGATCAGGGTGGCCTGCTGACTCCCATGATCACTGCCGACAACTCAAGGGCTCGCTCGCCATGACGACTCGGGAGCCGCTACGGGTCGATCAGCGTCGCCGAGGTGTTGTCTACAGTGACGTGGGACCGGCTGGCAGCAAACTGTGCTCGAAAGGACCGATGCTCATGGCGAGGGACGCATGGACGATCACGATGCTTCAGTTCATGAAGACGGGGAAGAAGGTTCACGCAGTGACTTCCCACCCATCTGTGTATCTGTACGACCGATACACGTACTGCGGAGAGCTTGTCACCCGGAGGACGAGCCCCGTTTCGCTCGGGCGAGTGTCTTGCAAGGACTGTCTCCGAGAGATGGGTTATCAAGCCGAGGCACTCGATGTCGCAATGCACACCTCAACTGGCCGAAGTGGCGCGAAGTATGGCTGAGGCCCGCCATTTGGTCGAAGCCCGAACGCACTGGCCCCCACACCGCAGACAGAGTCGCGCTATGCCCTTGGGGCCCGCTCATGTTCGACCGCCTGATGCCCGCAGGCGGTTGCTGGAAGTGTCCATCTGCCGATCGACCGGACGCTCGGTGCGACTCGGGCCCAACCGCGATTCGCGAGCCATCGAGGCCTACTGGGCGTGTGGATCAGAGCGTTGGTTCCGAGGTGTCAGGTGTGCGGTCACTGGAGCGTGGTCGCTGATCCGGTTTCCGGGGCTTGCGTAGTCGGCCCACGATCCCACGGTGACGGACGCTGGACAACCTCGTCGATCCAAGTGACTGGTGCGTAGATGAAGTCGATGTGGTCGCCCTTGGCCGAGTTGAAGCCGCTCCAGAAGGTCTTGTCCGCTTCGTGGCAGGCCACGTTTTCGTTCATGTTCCAGGATTGGTGGTATGCGGACACGAGACAGCAGTGATGGAGCAGTTCGACCGTGTGTCGGTGGTCTTTCTTGTTGCCGGTGGTTCCGTCCCAGCGACAGCCGTTGTTGAAGTCGCCGGCGACAATCGCCCGACCACTAGCGAGCTGCTCGGAGTGGTCGGCGATGGCGGCGTTCACTGGTCGAAAGGCCCATTCGTTGTGTGCCCACACGGCGAGGAGGAAGAACGGGTGCGGGCCGACGATTTGCGCACCGAGCGTCCACCTTCGCAGTCGTTCAGTTCGTTCTCGGCCCGTTTCGGTGCCCGCTGGAGTTGACCACACTCCGTCAGCTGTCTCCAGGCCGTAGGCATTGAACGTGTAGATCCCGACACCGCTCTGGGTCCTTGCCGACACCAGGTGCGCACACAACGTGCGCGTCGACCTGATCACCGTTTGGCGTTGACGATGGTTGCCGCAGCTTCGACGTCGGCGATCGTGTTGTAGACGTAGAACGAGAAACGGAGACGGCCGTCGCGGGGAGCGTGGGCGATACCGGCGGCGCGGAGCGCACCGGTGGCGTCGCTGGAAACGCTGACGATCGCGGAGTTCGCCGGCTCGAGGCCGCCCCGCTCACGAAAGTCGTTGGCGAGACTGACGCTGTGTCGACCGATCGTGGCGACGCCGAGTCCGGCGAGCATCTCCAACGTCGGGGCCGCAGCGGCGAACGAGAACCATGGCGGGGAGACGTCGAATCGGCGAGCGTCGGGTGCGAGTCGAAGCGGTGAACCGTAGATCGATGTCCATGGATGGTCGCCCGCGTACCAACCAGCGCTGCGTGGGTGAAGCCACTCGTCGCCCGCCGCACTGACGGTCATGAACGCGGCCCCACGAGGCGAGCACAACCACTTGTATCCGTGACAGACGGTGACGTCGAACCGGTCGGCATCGAACTCAGCCCACGCTGCCGACTGGGTCACGTCGAGGAACGGGCGGGCGCCCGCTCGGTCGGCGGCATCGGCGAGAGCGGTGAGGTCGAGGAGGGTGCCGTTGCTCGACTGGGCGGAGCTCACGGCGACCAGGTCTACGTCGTCGGTGATCGAATCGATCAGGGTGTCGAGCGCTACGAGGCG
>DATKCX010000058.1:0-7340 GCA_035512975.1 Ilumatobacter sp. | reverse complement strand
AACGTCACGCCTGCCCGACTCGTGATCTAGGTTCGCCGTCATGGACTATCTGAACGGGCTGCGGCGGGTAGCCGGTGCCGATCACGTGCTCGTTGGCGACGATCTGTGCGCTGGCTACTCGCGCGACTGGACCGGCCGGTTCCTCGGTCGAGCCGCGGCAGTGGTTCGTCCTGCCAACACCGCCGAGGTCTCTGAGGCTCTGGCCGTCTGCCACAACGCTGGAGTTTCGGTGGTGCCCCAAGGAGGCAACACCGGCCTGGTCGGCGGGTCGGTGCCGCTGCGGGGTGAGGTGGTACTCAGCCTCACCCGACTCGACGACATCGATCCGGTCGACCGGGCCGCCTCCCAAGTGACCGTGGGTGCCGGCGTCACGCTGAGCCAACTCCAACGCCACGCCAGAGAGGCCGACCTCGCGTTCGGGGTGGACATCGGGGCACGCGACTCGGCAACGGTGGGCGGGATGATCGCCACCAATGCTGGCGGCCTGCGATTCCTCCGCTACGGAGGCATGCGCGAACAAGTGGTCGGTCTCGAGGCGGTGCTCGCCGACGGCAGTGTGCTGTCGCACCTCGACGGGCTCAGCAAAGACAACACCGGCTACCACTGGCCGAGCTTGTTGTGCGGCAGCGAAGGCACGCTCGCTGTGGTGACTCGAGCCCGCTTGAAACTGGTTGTCGCCCACGCCGAGCAAGCGATCGCCTTGCTGGCGTTCGACTCCGTCACCGAAGCCGTGAATGCCGTGTGGCACGTGCGCGACCACGCACCCAATCTGTCGGCCGCGGAACTCTTCTTGGGATCCGGCCTCGACTTGGTCTGCACCCGGCTCAACCTGCCGCGTCCGTTCGCCACCACCCATGCCGCGTACGTCATCGTGGAGTGCACGGCCGCCACCGACCCCACCGAAGAGTTGGGCAACGCTGTCGGCGACATCGAATCGGTCAGAGACGTCGCGGTGGCCGACCGAGGCCGCTTCGAGCTGTTGTGGGGATACCGCGAACGCCACACCGAGGCGATCGGCCTCCTCGGACCACCGCACAAACTCGACGTGACCCTTCCCGCCAGCCAGCTGGCAGCGTTCGTCGACGAAACCCCGAGTGTGGTCGCCGCGGTTGATCCGAGCGCCAAGACGTGGATGTTCGGCCACGTCGCCGACGGCAACATCCATGTCAACATCACCGGGCCGACCCCGCACGATGAGACGACCGACGACGCCGTGCTGCGCTATGTGGCGTCGCTGGGAGGAAGCATCTCAGCCGAACACGGCATCGGCACCGCCAAGAAGCAGTGGTTGCATCTCAACCGAAGCGACGCCGAGATCGCCATGTTCCGAAACCTGAAACACGCCCTCGATCCCACTGGCATCCTCAACCCCCACGCCGTCCTCCCCGACGCACCGGTACCCGGTCAAGAAGGGGTCTGACCCTTATTGACCCCCTGCTGACGGGGTGAAGGGGCGGCGGGTTTCGTCGGCGAGGCTCACGCGATGACCGAGTGCCACCAACTCGGTGAGTAGCCGCTCGAGATGTTGGCGGTCGGCGGTTTCCACCGTGAGTTGCACCTCGGTGGTTCGGGCGTGAAAGGCTGGGTCGAGCCGGCGGTGCACCACGTCGACGATGTTCCCGCCGAGACGCCCCACGTCGGTGGTCATCCGCCCCAGATGGCCTGGCCGGTCTTCCACCTCGATCCAAAACGTCGACAGCCGACCGCTCTTCACGAGACTGCGCATGATCACCGAGGCGAGTTGGCGAAGATCGATGTTGCCACCGCTCAGCACGATGCCGACCCTGCGACCCTGGTACCGATCGGGCCGCGCCAACAGCTCGGCAAGCGAAGTGGCACCGGCACCCTCCGCTACGGACTTTTCGACCTCGAGGAGCAGGCTCACCGCCTCTTCGATCAGCGACTCCGACACCACATCGACTCGATCGACCAGTGCGCGAATCAGCGCAACTGTGGTCGCTCCGGGTACCGCAACCGCGATGCCTTCGGCAATCGTGGAACCGCCGACCGGGAGGATGGCACCGGTGAGCTGATTGTGGACCGCGGGAAACCGCTCGCTCTGAACGCCGACCAACTCGATGTCAGGGCGGAGCGCACGGGCTGCCACTGCCATGCCGGCCAGCAGGCCACCGCCACCCACTGGGGCGATGATGACGTCGAGGTCGCGCACGTCGGCCAGTAGTTCGAGCGCCACCGTGCCCTGCCCTGCGATGACGGCGACGTCGTCGAACGGTGACAGCAATTCGTACCCGCGTTCCGACGCGATGCCGCTGGCAGCAGCGCTGGCCTCCTCGAACGTCTGCCCGACCCGCACCACCTCCGCTCCCAGCACTTCGGTCCGAGACACCTTGATGAACGGCGTCGACTCGGGCATCACGATCACCGCCGGCAGGCCGAGCCGACTCGCGTGGTACGCCACGCCTTGAGCAAAGTTTCCCGCCGACGCCGCAACGACCCCAGCGGTTCCAGGCGGCAGGAGCAGCAGACGGTTGAGGGCACCACGCTCTTTGTACGATGCGGTGAACTGGAGGTTCTCGAACTTCACGTACACGTCGGCGCCGGTGATGTCTGACAACGTTCGCGACGCGGCGGTTGCGGTGCGTACCACCTGAGACCCGATGCGGTCGGCCGCGGCTCGAACATCGGCGATCGTGACAGACGGATCAGCGGTGACGCGTTCCATCGGCACAGACTGCCACGACGCCACCTGTGACGAAGCACAGGGATTCGCAGCGAACCCGTCATGATGGCGGCATGAACGACGTCGCCATGGTTGCGCTCATCGCTGCAGCGGTCATCGCTCCCATCAACTGGTGGAGCAGTTGGGCAAATGCTTCTCGCGCCCGACGCGCTACCAAACCCGTGGTGACCGCGCTCATCATCGTGGCCGCCGCCACGTTGGATGGCGATCATCTCGCAGTGCGTCTGCTGGTGATCGCCGGTCTCACCTTCTCGCTTGCTGGTGACGTGGCGCTGATGCTGCCGAGCGACCAGTTCATCGCCGGGCTGGCCGCGTTCTTCGTCGCCCACCTGATCTACATCGCGGCAACGCTGGTGTCGCCCGACTTCGAGGCACTGGGAGTTCCGATCGCCGCCGCCGGGGTGATGACCGTCCTGCTCACCGTTGGGCGTCGAATCATGCGATCGGTGGCAAGCCAGCCGATGGCGCTGCAGCGCGCCGTGGGTGCCTACATGCTGGTGATCTCCGCGATGCTCGCGGTCGCGATCATCGCCGGGCCCGTGTGGATGGCCGTCGGTGCGGCGGTGTTCGTTGCGTCCGATGCCATGTTGGGTTGGAACCGATTCGTTCGTCCATCTCGCGTGTTCTCACCATTGGTCATGGCGAGCTACCACATTGGCCAAGCGTTGATCACCTGGTCGCTGGTGACGCAGTAGCTTGCCCAGCCGGTGTCCATCTTCACGGTCCGGTTCCCCCGCCTGTCGAGTTCGGGTCCGCAACGGACGGTACTCAGCGGGGCGGGAACTCGCCGAGCCCGGCAGACGACCTGGGTTGCCATGCACCGACTCGCCGTAGGCCTCGGACTCACACTCGCTACCGTGCTCGGCACCGCTGGGTGCGGGGACAGCGATGAAACCACTGATGGCCTCACCGCCAGTGCTGCTTGGGCTCGCCCATCGCCGGGCGGCGCCACCTCCGGCGCCGTGTACGCCACCCTGGTGGCGGGTGCCGACGACTCGATCATGTCGGCCAGCGTGCCGGCGAGCCTCGCCGCGGACGCGCAGTTTCACGAGACCGTCCCGGCGTCTGGGGCCGACGCTCACGACATGGACGGCGACGGCGACATGATGATGACGATGCGGGAGGTGGAGCGCATCGATCTGGTCGCGGGCGAAACGTTCGAGTTCGCTCCGGGAGCGACGCACATCATGATCTTCGACCTCGTCGAGCCGCTCACGCTCGGTCAGGAGTTCACGGTCGAACTCCAACTCGAGTCGGGCGGTTCCGTCCCCGTCGATGTCGTGGTCGCCGACACCGCGCCAACGGAGTAGTCGCATCGTTCGTTCGGGTCGGCCACCAACTGGTCGACCGACCCGAACTCACGTCGTGGATGTGAACGAGTCAGCCGTCGAGCTGGCCGCGAACTGCTCCACCCGGGTACTCGGCGTTGTGGACGTTCACGTAGTAGTCGCTCGGGTTGAACTTGGTGATGTCGGCAGCCAAGCCCGCCTCGAGCCCTTCGACGCACCCCGCTGATGTGCCGTTGGTCGGGGGCGACAGGGTGACGACGACGGGGCCGTTCTCGCCGGTGGCGCCCTTGTGGATGTGTGCCGCGGCGGCTGGTGCGATCTTGTCGACCTCGACGACGTAGCAGATGTTGGTGGCACTGGTCGAGAACACGTAGGCCTCGCCGCGTCCGTTCGGATCGCCGACGATCCTGCTGTTGGTGGCGTCGGTGGCAACCTCGGCGCGACCGTTGAGATCGCCGGATACCACCAGCCCTTCATGCGCTGCGCCTGCGCCACCGGCAGACACCAGGACGACGCCTGCGGCGATCCCGAGCGCGGCAATACCAGCACCAATTTTCGTGTGAGTCTTCATGACAGCTTCCCCTTTGTGACTTGTGGTTGTGGTCATTTCGTGTGTCGTGGGAAGTTCGGATCGGTTCGCAGTGCGGATGTCAAGTTCTTCTGATTCCATCAAGCGACCACTTGGGGTCACCTTCGCCTATTGCGATGTGTACTCGCAACAGTACGCGCAGAAGGTCCTGCGTCACCCTGACGCAGGACCTTCTGACGATTGATGCTGGGCCTCCTGTCAGCTCATCATCTGAACTTGAACTCGGCGGAGACCACGGTCCCGTCGATCAGAGGGAACGTGAGCGTCCGACACTGGCCGGCCCATGATCGTTCGGTCTTCCAGTTGTAGTGGTAGCGCTGCGAACTGGCGTCGAAGCTGAGGGTGTTGGCACCTGGCGGCGACGTCTCCTCCACCGCAGCGGTGCTTCCGGTTCCGCAGCTGTGGGCCGATGATGTCGGTGACCCGTTCGCAAAGATCGCGAGGCGCCCGTCGCTGCAGAACTTGAACTTCAGCGGGATGTTGCTCCCTGCCTTCACGGTGTTGATCGTGGGCAGGTTGTCGACCGGAGCGTAGAAGCCTTCGAACTGGCACTCGGGAACCGACGGTGCTTCCACGATGACGGTCCTCGTCGCTGTCGTCGAACCCCCGTCAGCGTCATCGGCGGTTACGGCGATCGTGAACGACCCGGCCACACCGTAAACGTGTGTGGCGTTGCAGGTGCTGCTCGACGTCGCGTCGCCCCACGTGACCGCACACGTCACCGGGTCTGCGGGCCCGGCGGCATCGGCGACGATCGTGTCGAGTTGCACACTCGTTCCGACCGTTACCCGCGTTCCCAGTGCCGGCGACACGATCTGCACCGTCGGGGCGACGTTGAGGATCGTGATCGACCGTGACAGCGACACCTCGACCGTGCCATCAGACACCGTCAAGGTCACCTGTGCCACCGCCGGCCCGTCCACCGCAGCGAGTTGTGCCGTCGCACCCGAACCGGTGATCGTTCCATGGTCGGTCACCCAGGTGTAGGTCAGCACGTCACCGTCGGCATCGGTCGCCGATGCCACCAACAGACCACTGGAACCCTCCGCGATCGTCGGCGGCACCGCCAACAGCACGACCGGCGCGGTGTTGCCGTCTGTGTCGCATGGCCGACTCACGCCGGTGTCCTCCACGAACGAGTCGAGCAGGTCGCTCACGTCACCAGGCACCAGGTTCGACGCCTCACTCATGAACAATGCGAACCGTCCATCACACGTGATCCACCCCGGCCGCCCCATCACCAACGAATTGTCGTTGGCCGGTTCGGATCGGCGCGGCTCACGGCTGATCAAGGTCACCGTGTTCGCTGTGAGGTCGGCCACATACACACCGGACGTCTGCGTCCGTGTGCCGGTACGTGGGTCGGCGTTCGAGTCGAACACCACCCGCGTGCCATCACCGCTGATGTCAGCGGAACTGCTGGCACCGTCTGCGGGAGCGAGCATCGAAGACACCGGCCGAGTGACCTGCGCACGCATGTCGCGAATCACCACGTCCGGGGAGCCGTTGGTGTCGCCTGGGAACAGGTCGTCGGCGCTGCTGCCGAAGACGACGACCGAGCCGTCGGCGTTCAGCTTCGGTGCGCCGCCAGTTGACGGTTGGCCGTCGTGGCTGACCGAAGCCAGGGTCGAGATGCCGGCGTCGATGTCGCGCACCACGACGCGGGACTGGTTCCCGATTCTGAGCACCATCGCAACCACGGATCCGTCGGCACTGATGTCCCCGCTCCCGGCACTGGCCTCGACCGACGTTTCCTCGGGATCGAGGGACACCAGGCGGAGAACTCCACCGTCACGATCCCACACATAGGTCGCATCGCATCCGTCGCACGCCAGCGGGCCGAGGTTCGTTGCTTCCGAGGAGAACATCACCCGACTGCCGTCGTTCGACAGCGCGATCGGAGTACTCCTGTCGTTTCCGAGCGCTCCCTTCGAGTCGACGCTGATGATCGTGGTTGTTCCCGCGACGAGATCACGCACGAACACCTGCGAGGTCACGGATCCGGGGACTGCGCTCATGAACGCAACCACGTTGCCGTCGGGGCTGATGGCACCGAGTTCCGCCTCCAGCAGATTGCCATCAGTGCCGATCGACACCACGTCGCTCTCCCCAGTCTCCCGATCGAGCACGGCGAGGCGATACCGAGTGGGTGCCGAGCCTGGCACTGTCGCCCGATGCAGCACCCGGCGGCCAGAGTCGTCCATGCCGATCGCTCGCACTGCTGCATCGTCGATGCTGAGCATCGTGAGCGAACCGAGAGGCTCGTACGGCTTGATGTCGACGAGCAGGTTGCCAGACGCGCGGTTCCCTGCGGAGTCGATGACCGTGACGGTCACCAGACCTTGGTAAGCCGCCGGGTAGACGTAGTCGACGAACACCAGCTGTGCCCCGAAGTTCTCAGGCGCACCGGTCGTGGCGTCGACGACGCCGTCTCCATTCATGTCCCACTCAGCCTTCACGATGTCGCCGTCGGGGTCAGACGTGCCGAACAGCACGCGTGACCGGTAGCCGGCCTCGGTGCTCTGGATCGATCCGAGTTTGACGGTTGGGGAGGCGTTTGCAGTGACTGTGAAGGGTTGCATGCCAGCGCCAGCCCGATACTCGCCACTCGCCTCTGTGGTGATATGGAGTTCGTACTCTCCCGGGTCGAGATCGATCACGACAACCACCCCGGCGTAGCCGGTGCCCGAGGTGGTAGCCACCCATTCCTGGCCGCCCATCGCAAAGGTGACCGACACACCGCCGACTCCAGCGTAGGTCG
>DATKCX010000057.1:0-3701 GCA_035512975.1 Ilumatobacter sp. | reverse complement strand
GTCGGAGTACTGACGTTGCGATTTCCGGAGGTCTCGGTCGAATCGCTCACCACCGACGCTGACGGCACATCTCGCATGCTGTGCAGCGCTCCGAGCGACGAACACGCTAGAAGATGGCTGATGTCGGCTGACATCGGGTTCGACTCGATCCTCCCGCACTCCCACCCCGACTATCCGAGCCCGACGACGAACCTCACTGACGATTGATGATCGTGGAAGCACCGGCGATGATCCGCGAGAT
This sequence comes from Ilumatobacter sp., assembly GCA_035512975.1. Lineage (GTDB taxonomy): Bacteria > Actinomycetota > Acidimicrobiia > Acidimicrobiales > Ilumatobacteraceae > Ilumatobacter. The sequence continues at coordinate 3,460 of DATKCX010000057.1, read as the reverse complement.
TCTCTTGCTGCTCAACGACGAGAGATGACGACCTACCAGCCCGAGGGAATGCCGGTGGCCAGCGCCACGCGGACCTCGGCAGAAATTCGAGCGAGGCGTGACCAGTCGGGTCGGCGAGGGGTGACGAGCGGAGGCACCAGGCCCACCGATTCCACGATCGCCGTCTCGCCACCGATGACGGCGACGATGTCGGCCAGTTCATCGGGGCTGAGCGACGTCCTCAACGCGCTGCCCAACGTGTCGACGATCGCGCCATACGAGGTCAGTATGTCGCCGAGCGTGAATTGGCTGCCCATGGCAGCCAGCAAGTGGCGTTGTCGCTCGGTGCGTTGGTAGTCGCTGTCCATCGAGCGGCTGCGGGCGTAGCCGAGCGCGGTCGTGCCATCCATGAAGATGAGACCTGGCCCGATGACGTCGGGATACTGCGTGGGGGCTCCGGGGATGTTTCCTGGCATCAGCACCGCCTGAGGAACCTCCACGGTGACGCCACCCACCGCATCGACCAAGTCGACGAACCCGCGCATGTCCACCAGCACGTAGTCGTCGATCGTCACGTCGAGCGAGTAGCCGATTCCTTCGGCAAGCGCGACCACACCAGGCTCGACGTCCCCGACGCCGGAGTACGCCGATCGCAGACCAGAGTTCGACTGCACGATCGGGTACACGGCGTTCGCCAAGTCGGTGAACCCGTGGGGATAACGCGCTTCCATGGCGCTCCCCACAGGGAACAGGAGGCGCTCGAGATTGCGCGGGATCGACACCAGCGACGCGCGACCCGACGGGCGATGGATGCTGAGCAACATCATCGAGTCTGAACGCATGCTCCACCGACCCGGCCCGGAGTCGCCTCCGATCAGCAAGATGGTGGCGACGTCTGAATAGGCAGCCGGGTCGATCCCCGACATCGGCCGATCCGGTTTCGACGGCGGCAACGTTGTCGACACCTCGTCGATGAACGCTTCAACGATGTGTCCCGCCGCTCGCGAACGAGACGGAGCTGTGCTGTCTGCAACGGTCGACCCGTTGGGCACCTCGACGGCAGCCGCGGTGACGACAGGCTCAGGTGTGCTCTCGGTCGCTGTGTCGACGTCATCGTCGCTTTGTGTGGCGTCATACAGCGGCTCGGTGAGCGGCTCCGAGAACGCACGCTCCACTGAACTGCGCGCCCGCGACGCCTCGACGACTCCGAAGCCGAGCATCGCCCAGGTCGAAACGACCACCGCAACCGAGACAGCGCCCGTCCACGACCATTGGCGCACCCACTGACGTGCGTGCCACACCTCGATTACCGAGATCACTCGGGCCAACAACGCCAAACCGGTGGTCCACGCAACGACTGTCATCACGTTCGAATCGAGGCCAAGCGCCATCCACGACCGGCCCGACAGAACGACGCGCACCAGCAACGCTGTGGGCAACCCGACGCCGCCGATCAGCAACGCTGGTGCAAGCACGCGATGGCGTTGGCGCGCCACCCAACCGGGCAACAGCACCGCCGATACGACTTCGTTCAGCAGGACTCCTTCAAGACTCGTTCACATAGCTCTTCGGCCATCAGACGAGAATCTAAAGGGTGAGAACGCGTCAGCAGCGGCGTTCGCTTCTACGGGTTCGGTACGAACGGCTCTGGATCGGGCGGCGGCACCGGGTCTGGGGTGAACGGTTCCGGGCTGGGGACCAGCGGCTCGGGCGTCATTGGATCAGGATCGGGGAAGATCGGCGTCGGCGGGTCGCCGGGCACCGGCGGTCGGTTCGGAGGGGGAACGTCGGGCGATGGAATACTCATGTGGCGCGAGTACCCGTTGGGTCCGGCCGTGAAACGCTCGCACAGCGCACTCGGCCGACGCAACGGTGACACACTGAGGGACTTCAACTGCTCAGGCTCAGCGACGAAAGGTCGAACCAATGTCGAAACGCAACGCGATCTGGTTGGGAGCAATCCTCGCGGTCGGTGTCACGCTGTGGGCCGCGTTCGGGCCGATGTGGGGAATCATCGGTGCCGTCGTGGTACTCGCCGCAAGCGAGATCGTGGAACGGACGCGCCGCAAGAACCGGCGCGCAGCCAACGGAGGCGGCCCCACTCCGAGTGTGTTCAACGTCGCGAAACGTGAGCGCCCGCAGCGTTGAGATCAGCGGCGCTTCTTGTTAGCAAGCAACCGCAGCGTGCGCCGCTCCGGAGCCCTCAGCCCACCTGGTTTGGTGCCAACTGGCCTGGCCCAACCATTCAGGAGCGTGGCGTTGAGATAGCTGTCGATCACGAGCGGATGGATGTAGCTGTTCCGGCACACCGCGCGGGTGTTCCCGAGCTGCTGGGCGACTGTATCGACAACCTGATTCACCACCGATGGCACGGGTTCGGCCCCGTCTCGAGCGAGCTCCGCGAACAGGTCGGCGGCCTGCACCGTGGCGTTCCACGTACGAAATGTCTTTGCGGTACTCAGCGTGTCGCCATGCTCGGCCAAGTATGCGTTGACGTCCGTCGAAGACACCGTGCGACGAGCGCCGTCGGCCGCTTCGTACTGAAACAGGTGCTGCCCCGGCAGGTGTTGGCAGCGACGAACGATCCGTGCGAGCGTCTTGTTGGCGATGTCCACGTCGAAGTGATGGTTCGATTTGCCCTTGAAGTCGAGGTAGATCGTCGACCCGCGCACCTTGGCGTGGCGCTGATGCAGCGTGGTCAGACCAAAGGAACGGTTATCCCGCTCGTACTCCTGATTCCCGACGCGCAGGCTCGTGGTGTCGAGGAGACGCACGACTGCGGCGACGACCTGATCATGGTCGAGAGTCTTCGATCGCAGATCGGTGGTCACTTGGCGGCGGATGCGACCGAGCGATGATGCGAAGGGAATCAGTTCGGCAAACTTGTCTGCGGAGCTGGCGTCGATCTGGCTCTGGTGGTATCGGTATTGCTTGCGGCCACGGGCATCGCGCCCGGTCGCTTGCAGGTGGCTCAACGGGTCGGCCGCGATCCACACATCGCTCCACGCCGGCGGAATGGCGAGCGCCACAATCCGTTCGAGGTCCGCACGCGACGGCGGTCGCCCAGTGCGCTCGTTGACGTAGGAGAACCGCTTGCGGCCACGGCGACGGATGCCGGCATCCGAGTCAGACCCGTACCGAAGCTTCGACGTCGTCATCCCAGAGCGTTCAGGAAGTCGGCATCGGGTTCGGCAGACAAGTGGGCGCTGAAACCCCCTTCCGCCAGACCATCCAGCACGGACAGCAGCGTCGCGTTGTCGGACGCGCCGCCGACGTCATCACTCAGTGAGGTGGTCATGGTCACCTCATACCCGAAACTCGGGACCTACAAACTCGGCCGGCGCTCGTCCGCCACGTGCTCGGTCGATGAGCGCCGGCGACGTTCAGTCGTGCTTTCCGCCGGGTAGCCACCGGTAGTTCTCGTAGTAGTCGTTCAGTCCGCGCGACCGGTCATGAGTAGTCGCGGTCGGCCAACGAGATT
>DATKCX010000056.1:0-14567 GCA_035512975.1 Ilumatobacter sp. | reverse complement strand
AAGGTCTTTCAGCCGGTGGGCGTGACGTTCAAGGGTGACGGGTTCTACAAGACCGACAGTCGCTCGGGCAAGAAGTCGGCCTCGGTGCCACCGGGCTCCGACTCCTCGAGCCCAGCGAGCACATCCGATTCGGCATCCAGTTCCGATTCGGCATCCAGTTCGACCTCGACCTCGTCCGACTCGAAGAGCACCACATCAGATTCGCCGAAGACACCGGCAACTCCGAAGGCCGCGCCGGCATCCTCTGGTTCCAAGTCGTCGAGCTGAGATCCGTCCTGCGGGCCCACACGGGCTGATCTCCCCTTCTGTCGATCGCCGGGCAGCCGCCGCATAGCCTGATCGGGCCGACTGCCCCTCCCCCCAGTTTGCGGGAGTTGACCAGATGTCCATCGCGTATCGCAGCACCGTGCGGATTCGGCGCGTGCTCACGAGACGACCGTGGCTCTATTGGATCATCGTCGTCGGTCTCGCGGCCGTGTTGGCGACAGCCACCCGCTCGAACCTCGCCGAGGTGCAGCGTGAGCGGGAGTCGTGGGGCGGCACAACGACCGTTTGGGTGGCAACCGCCGACATCTCCGCCGGTCAAACCGTGCGCGAGCACGCCGCGGCTCGCCACGTCGCCTTGGCGATGACCCCCGTGCACGCCGTCAACGACATCACCGACCTCGACGGCGTCGCTCGCCAGCGGATCTCTGTGGGCGAGATCATCACCACTGTCGACGTGACCGCCACCGACGACCAGCTCGCGTTGGTCCCGGTCGGGTGGTTGGCGGTGGTCGTTACCGAGTCACCGCGTTCCGGAGCCACCAAGGGCAGCCAGGTGCAGCTCACCGCCGACGGGGTGGTCATCGCCGACGAGGCGTTGGTGATCGGTGAGGTCGACGGCTCGACTCTGGTGGCAGTTCCCGCCGACGTGGCACCGCTCGTCCCGATGGCCGCTCAGTCGGGCACCCTCACCCTGCTTCGCGTGCCGTAGAGAGTTGGGCAGGTTGCTAGCGCCAGCTCGTCGCAGCGAGCAAGAGAACGGCGAGGCCGAGACTGACCCGGTAGATCACGAACGGGGTGAAACTGCGGGTGCGAATCAAGCGCATGGTGCCCCACACCGCAGCCCAGCCCGACAAACCCGAGGCAATCACGCCGATCACCATCGGCCACACCAGATCACTCGGCACGCCGTCGGCGATGAGGCCGCCCACTTTCAGCACCACGGCACCGGTGATCACCGGCAAGCTCAACAGGAAGCTGAGTCGGGCGGCTGCGTCGCGGTTGAAACCGATCCGCCTGGATGCGGTGATGGTGATGCCCGACCGTGACGTGCCCGGGTTGAGCGCCAACGTTTGCGCAGCGCCGACCCACACCGCGTCGCGCAACCGCAACTCCTCGATCGACCGGGTGCCGGTGAAACGGTCGGCCCAGTACAGCAGCAGACCGAACACGATCAGCGAGATCGCGATGATCACCGGCGTGCCGAGCGTCTCGTCGATCTGATCCTCGAACAGCGCTCCCACCACCGCCGCAGGAATCGTGGCAACCACGAGCAGCCACGCGATCCGACCGTCGGTGTCGACCGGGCGTTCGCGATGCCACAGCAGGCGCGTGCCTTCCCGGATGTACTTCACGACGTCGTGGCGGAAGTAGGAAACGACGGCCACCAACGTGCCGATGTGCAGCGCCACGTCGAACGCCTTGTCGATCGACGGGTCGCCCGAGGCTTCCCAGCCGAACAACCAGCGGGTGAGGATGAGGTGACCGCTCGACGAGATCGGCAGGAACTCCGACAGCCCCTGCACGAGGCCGAGCACGATGGCTTGGTAGATCGGCACGTCGAACGGTTACTGCGTCACTCAGGCACCGGACATCATGATGTCGCGAATCACCAAGCTGACGCCAGCGGCCCGCATGGGCAGCCAGTCGATGTCTCCGCCGACTTCGGCGATGTCGAGCAGCATCCGCTGCAGCGTGGACGCGATCGTGAACTCGCGCACCGGTTCGGCCACTTGACCGTTGCGAATGATCAGCCCACCCGCGCCCGTTGAGAAGTCACCGCTGATCGGATTCACTCCCGAATGGATGCCGGTGACGCTCTGCACCAGCAGCCCGTCGTCGATGTCGGCGATGATGTCGGCCTGCAAACGTTCGCCTGGCACCAACTGCAACGCCAGTGCACCCACGCCCGGGGTGCCGGCGAAACCGCCGCGCACGCCATTGCCCGTTGAAACCGTGCCGGCGCGGCGCGCCGAGTACGAGTTGTGGGTGAACTGCTTCAGCACCCCACCTTCGATCAAACCGTTGCGGCGCGCCGCCAACCCTTCGCCGTCGACGTCGGTGGCGGTGTACGCGAGCGGATTGGTCGGGTCGTCGATGAGATGCACGTGTGCCGGTGCCACCTCGTCGCCCAGCCGGTCTTTGAACAGGCTGCGTCCCTTCACCACCGACTCACCGTTCAGCGTCGATGCGACGATGCTGAGGAATTGGGCGGTGACGAACGGGTCGAGTACCACCGTGGTGCGTTTCGACGGCGGTTGCTTTGCGCCCAGCAGTCGGGTGGCGCGGTCGGCCGCCTCTCGCGCGGCGCGACCGAGGTCGAACGTGGACGGGGCGCGCCCGACGCTGAAACCGAACCCGGTCTGCGTTTCGTCGCCGTCGTCGGCCAAGGTCGACACGCTGACGTAGCAACCGTTCTCGCGGCCCCAGCGTCTGATGCCGGTGGTGCTGGCCACCGCTGACTCACCGGCCCCGTCGGCGTAGTTCGCCTCGTCGACACGTAGCCGAACATCGGCCGCCAAGGTTTGCCGCTCGAGTTCGAGGGCGAGTTCGATCTTGCGATCGGTGGGGAACGAGTCGAGCTCGTCGCTCCAGAACTCCTGATCGGTGGCCGCGACACCGTCTGGTTCGGCCAGGCCGGCCCACTCGTCGGGGTTGCCGAACTGCACGTTCTCGCGGGCCTCGGCCAACACCTCGGCGATCGCCGAGTCGTCGAGGGTGCCGGCGTATGCGAAGCCGGTGCGACCTTCGGAGATCACGCGGATGCCGATCCCTTCCGATTGGGCGGAAACGAAGTGCTCGACCGAGCCTTGGTACACACGAATCTCGGTGTCGGCGCCGCGCGACACGAATGCCTCGACCTGTTCACCGGGGCGCGCTTGAGCCACCACCCGGTCGGCGATTGCCAGCATCACCGCGCCGTTCGCACCGTTTGCATCGGTTTGATCGGCGCTCATGCGGCGGTGCCGCCAACCGTGAGCGATTTCACCCGCAACGTGGGCTGCCCATCGCCAACCGGCACACCTTGACCGTCCTTGCCGCACGTGCCCGGGCTGCCCATCGCGAAGTCGTTTCCGAGCAGGTCGATGTCGAGCAGCACCTGAGGCCCGTTACCCATGAGGTTGGCATCGCGCAGCGGCTCGGTGATCTCCCCGTTCTCGATGAGATACGCCTCGGTCATGCCGAACACGAAGTCGCCGGTAGCGGTGTTCACACTGCCGCCACCCAACTTGGCGACGTACACGCCGCGGTCGGTGTTGGCCACGATGTCGTCGGGATCTTCGGCACCATCGAGCACGAACGTGTTGGTCATTCGCACCATGGGCAGGTGCATGTAGCTCTGGCGGCGGCCGTTGCCTGATGGGCCGCGACCCTCGTTCCGACTGCGGACGTGATCCCACATGTAGTCGGTGAGCACGCCGTCTTCGATCAGCACGTTGCGTTGCGTGGGATGACCTTCGTCGTCGTAGGCCAGCGTGCCCCACTCCCCGGGAAGCGTCCCGTCGTCGACGAGCGTGACCAGCGGCGACGCCACGAGCTGGCCGACTTTCCCGGCATACACCGACGAGCCTTTCTGGATGTGGTCGGCTTCGAGGCCGTGTCCGCACGCCTCGTGGAACAACACACCACCGGTGCCGTTCTTGATGACGACGGGCATCGCACCCGACGGTGCCGGTCGCGCCGACAGCTTCACGATCGCCTGACGCGCTGCCTCACGAGCGAGGTCGGCCACGTCGATCTCCTCGAACACCTCGAACCCGCGCGTGTGGCCGAGTGTTTGATATCCGGTCTGCATGCCGGCATCGCCATCCGCGATGGCGCTCACCCGAGCAAGCACCCGCGTGATGTCGTCGTGAACCATCAGCCCGTCGGAGTTGGCGATCAACACGCGCTTGCGGCTGTCGCCGTAGCTCGCGGCCACCTGCACGATCTCTGCGCCGGCTTCGCGTGCGGCAGCGTTCATAGCATGCAGCAGCTCGACTTTCGCCGACTTCGGCACGTCGAACGGGTCGCGCTCGATCGGGCTCACCACGCGCTGGGGGCCTGGCGTGACGGCGATCGTTCGCACCTGGCCGTCGCCACGGCTGGCGGCTTCAGCGGCAACTCGCGCCGCAGCCGCCAGCCCGGCCTCCGAGAGGTCGCTGGTGTGGGCGAAACCGATGGTGTCGCCGTTGATCACTCGAATTCCTGCGCCGCGGTCGCGGCCCGAACTGACCTGTTCGACCCTGCCGTCGTCGAGCCCGAGCGACGTGTTGCGCTTGTCCTCTGCGTAGATTTCGGCAAACCCGGCACCTGTTGCCAACGCTGTCGACAGGGTGCGTTCCACGACGTCTTGATCGATCACAGCGCTCACTCTACGGACGATTGCGTCACCGGACCGACCGTCGCCCCAGTCATGATCACGTCATGATCACGTCATCACCATGTCGCGACTTCTACAACACGATTGCGAGGCACCGGGCCGGGACTGCGTTAGCGTGAAGGTTCGTGAACGCAGCGGTCGGACTCAGAGGCGAGGCTCGAATGGTCGTCGAGCAGAGTGACACTGCGCGAGCTGTCGGGTCGGGCGACGTCGATGTATTGGCAACCCCACGGCTGTTGGCACTGTTCGAGCAGGCGACCGTCGACGCGTTGGTCGGCATTCTCGAGCCGGGTCAGTCCACCGTCGGCATGCGGGTTCAGATCGATCATCTCCAACCCACACCCGTGGGCGCAGAGGTCTCCGCCGAAGCACATCTCGAGCGCATCGACGGACGCCGGATGACCTTCACGGTCACCGCGTCCGACTCCGGCGGCCTGGTCGCAGCCGGCAAGGTCACACGCGTCGCCGTCGACGTGTCGCGCTTCATGACGAAGTGCTGCAAGTGCGACTGACCGTTCCGGTCAGCGCCAGTCGGCAGATTCTCACCTCGATCGTTCACCGTCCACTCTTCGCTGTGTGTCTTGTCGGCGTGGCACTGGCGGGATGTAGCGGCGACGGAGGCGGCCCCATCGAGGACAATCTCATTCGCCCCGGGATCACTGCCATGAATGACGCGACCGTGCTCGCGTGCAATGCCGACAAGGCAGCGCTCACGATGGCCCTCGAGACGTTCGAGATCATGCAGGGCGACCCAGCCACCGACCAGGCTGCCCTCATGGACGCCGGCTACCTCCGAGCCCCGTCCGAGCTCTACGAAGTGGTCCACGGCCAGATCCGCCCCATCAATCCCAGCTGTACGTGACCGCGGCGACGTGACGATGCCCCGGACGATGCGCCGTGACGATTCATCGTGGGCTGCTGCCGGGTAGCGTCGCGTTCGAATGTTGCTCGACCACATCAACGGCCCTGAGGATCTCCGTCAGCTGTCACCCGCAGAGCTCGACGCGCTCGCTGGAGAGATTCGGGATCTGATCGTCGAATCAGTCAGCAACAACGCCGGGCACCTTGGTTCGAATCTCGGAGCCGTCGAGTTGTCGCTCGCCCTCCATCGCGTGTTTCGCTCCCCCACCGATGCGATCCTGTGGGACACCGGCCATCAGGCGTACGTGCACAAGATCGTCACCGGTCGACGTGAGGCGTTTACCGATCTTCGGCAAGAGGGTGGGTTGTCGGGCTACCCCAGCCGAGAAGAGAGTCGCCACGACCACGTCGAAAACAGCCACGCGTCCACCATCTTGAGCTACGCGTACGGAATGGCCGTCGCACGCGACGCCGGTGTCGACGAGCATCGCCACATCGTTGCGGTGATCGGTGACGGCGCGATGACCGGCGGCATGGCGTACGAGGCGCTCAACAATCTCGGGCACAGCAAGCGCCGCGTGATCATCGTGCTGAACGACAACGGGCGCAGCTACGCCCCCACGGTGTCGAACCTGTGGGCACCGCGCGATCTGGTCGAGGAGCGTCCGGTCAACCCCAGCCTGCCCGATCGTGTGACCGACAAACTGTCGCATGCGCTCACCGACATCCGGCTCAACCCGGTGTACGTCCGCCGCCAACGGCGCATCGAAGAGTTCCTGCACAACTTACCCGTCCTCGGCCCGCAGGCCGAGAAGGCGCTCGAGGGCGTGAAGGCAGGCGTTCGCGAACTGCTGCAGCAGCCGCCGGCCTTTTTCGAGGCGCTCGGGGTTCGCTACGTCGGCCCGGTCGACGGGCACTCCATTGTCGACACCGAAGCTGCGCTGCGCAACGCCATCGAACTGTCGGCCGAAGGGCCGATCGTGGTGCACGTGCTCACCCAGAAGGGCCGCGGGTATCCCCCGGCCGAGGACGACGACGAGAAGCACCTCCATGACGCCCCGGTGTTCGACCCCATCGCGGGGCCGCCCAAGGCGGTGCCCACGGGCTACACGCAGGCGTTTGCCGAAGCGGTCATCAAGGCCGCCGAGGAAGACCCTCGAATCGTTGCCATCACCGCTGCCATGCCCGGCCCCACCGGGCTCATCCCGTTTCAGCAACACTTCCCCGACCGCTTCTTCGACGTGGGCATCGCCGAGCAGCATGCGGTCACTTCGGCTGCGGGCATGGCGATGTGGGGGTTGCGGCCGGTCGTTGCGGTGTACTCCACGTTCCTCAACCGGGCGTGGGACCAAGTGGTGTACGACGTCGCCATGCACCGACTCCCCGTGGTGTTCTGCCTCGACCGTGCCGGAATCACCGGCCCCGATGGACCATCGCATCACGGCGTGTACGACATGGCCTTGCTGGCAAAAGTACCCGGCATGCGTGTGCTCGCACCGTCGAGCGCGCAAGAGCTGCAGCAGATGGTGCTCGACGCCACCCGCGCCGGCGACGGACCCATCGCCATCCGGTACCCGCGTGGCGCAGCACGACAAGTCGATGAGAACGACGTCGGCAGCGGGTTCAACGCGCGTATCGTCCGACCCGCCGGCGACGCCGCGGCGGCCGATCAGACGGTCTGCGTGCTCGCCATCGGCAAGATGGTCGAAACCGCGTTGAAGGCAATCGAACAGCTCGGACCCGATTGCCCGGTCGAGGTGTGGGATGTTCGCTGTTGCGCCCCGCTCGATCCAGCGATGATTCAGGCCGCAGCGCAGCATCGAGCCGTCGTCACCATCGAAGACGGTGTGCGCTCAGGCGGCATCGGCATGTCGATCGCCGACCAGCTACGCGCCCTTCGCAACGACGTGGTGGTGGAGGTGCTCGGTCTGCCCACCAAGTTCATCCAGCATGGATCGGCCAGTCACATCATGCGCACGCTCCGGCTCGACGCCGACGGTGTCGCCGCGACGATCAAGTCGCTCACCGCATGACCCGCACCCCAGCACAGTCCACAGCCGATCTCCAGCTGGCCTTGACCATGGCCGACGCCGCCGACGCGTTCACGCTGCCACGGTTCGAACAGCAAGACTTCACGCTCGGTTGGAAAGACGACCGCACCGAGGTCACCGAAGCCGATCGGGGTGCCGAGTCGCTGCTGGCAACCATCGTGCTGGCCGAACGGCCCGAGCACGGCTTCTTCGGCGAAGAACACGGCTTGCAAGGGGCCGTCGACTCACCGTGGCGGTGGATCGTCGACCCGATCGACGGCACCAGCGGGTTCGTCCGCGGTATTCCGGTGTGGGCCACGCTCATTGCGCTCACCCATCCTGACCATGGCGTGGTGACGTCGGTGGTGTCGGCACCCGCACTCCAGCGTCGCTGGTGGGCAAGCGCAGGAGACGGTTCGTTCGCCAACGGCCGACGTTGCACCGTGAGCAAGGTCGCTCAGGTAGCCGACGCCCAAGTCAGCATCACGTTCAGTGCCGGTTGGGACGACTTGGGTCTCACCGCCAACCTGGCCGCGCTCGCCAGTTCGGCCCGCCGATCGCGTGGGTTCGGCGACTTTTGGCAGCATTGCCTCGTCGCCGAGGGCGCGCTCGACGTCGCTGTCGATGCGATCGGTCTGGGCATCTACGACATCGCCGCGGTACGGCTCATCGTGGAAGAGGCAGGCGGCCGCTTCACCGATCGGCACGGCGTCGTCACGCACGAGTCGAACAGCGCGATCAGCACCAACGGGCACCTCCACGACCAGGTGCTCGGCACGCTCAACAGCTGATCTCGCCCGGCTGAATGAGCCGGCTGAATGAGCCGGCTGAATGAACTAGCCGAATGAATTAGCCGGTGACGAAGCAGAACTCGTTGCCGCCTGGGTCGGCCATCACCTGGAACCCGTCGTCATCGTCGTCGTCACGAACGATGCCGCCGATCTTGCGTGCACCGAGCAGTTCCGCTTGATCGATCGCCGACTCGAGATCGTCGACTTCGACATCGACGTGGACTCGATTCTTGGCGGTCTTCTGCTCCGGCACACGTTGGAAGCCCAGGTAGAACCCGACGTCGTCGCCATCGAGGATCGCCCAGTCGGCACTCTCGACCTCCACCTCACCGCCGATGAGCGCTTGCCAGAAGCGAGCGAGCGCCTCCGGGTTCGGGCAGTCGAACACGATCTGTTGCAACACTCCAAGGGGCATGCCAGCTACCGTACGGTAGATGGCCACGCCGTTCCAGATCACGGTCGATTGTGACGATGCCGACGCAATGAGTGCGTTCTGGTCGGCGGCGCTCGGATACGTCGTCGAACCACCGCCCGCCGGCTACTTGTCGTGGGAAGATTTTCTCCGGGCGAGCAACATTCCCATACCGCCAGCGGGGTCGATCAGCGCCATCGTCGACCCTGACGACCAGGGTCCGCGCATCCTGTTCCTTCGAGTGCCCGAACCGAAGTCGCTGAAGAATCGTGTCCATCTCGACATTCGCGCCGGCCGGCGAGAGGGAGAGAAAATGGCGAAGGTCGCCGAGCTGATCGATGCCGGAGCCACCGAGGTTCGCCGGGTCGACGAGAACGGTGGCTGGTGGATGGTCATGACCGATCCTGAAGGAAACGAGTTCTGTGTCACCTGAGACTCCCCCACCCATGAAACCCGACACCCCATCGAAGCCCGACACGACCATGAAGCCCGACACCCCCATGAAGCCCGATACCGCGGTCATTCAGGCAGGTCGGCAGGAGAACGGGTCGTCCTTGGTGGCACCGATCTGGCCGTCGGCCGTGTGGCAGACCACCTGCATCGACGATGCCCATCAGCGGGCCACGGCGGTGCGTTCCTCGGGCTTCTATGGTCGCTACGGCAACCCCACGGTGCGCGCGTTCGAGCAAGCCGTCGCGGAACTCGAGGGGGCCGAAGACGCCATGGCGTTCGGGTCGGGTATGGGCGCTGCCACCTCGGTCATCCTCACGTTCTGTTCGGCGGGGTCGCACGTGGTTGCCGCCCGCCAGATCTACAGCGGCACGCTGGCCTTCCTGCAAGGCCCAGCTCGCCGGTTCGGCATTGAAACCACGTTCGTCGACAGCACCCAACCTGGCGCGCTGGCTGCGGCGGTGCAACCCGGGCGCACGATGTTGGTCATCGCGGAGTCACCGTCGAACCCGCTGCTCGAACTGTGCGATCTCGACGAGGTGGGCGCGATCGCGGGGCCGTTCACCATGGTCGATTCCACGTTCGCCACGCCGCTCGGCCAGCAGCCGCTGGCGCACGGCGTCGATCTGGTGCTGCACTCGGCCACCAAGGGCATCAGCGGGCACAACGACACCACACTCGGCGTGGTGGCCGGCGAGCAAGACCTGATCAACGACATCTGGAGCTACAGCGTGTTGCATGGCGCTACGGCGTCGCCGTACGACGCTCACAACGCGCTGCGTGGCATTCGTACTCTCGGTGTCCGCGTGGAACGTCAGAATCGCACGGCCATGCGGTTGTCCACCTGGCTGGAGTCTCACCCCGGCGTGGCACGGGTCTACTACCCGGGTCTCGAATCGCACCCCCAACACGACCTGGCGAAGCGGCAGATGCGCGAGTTCGGCACCATCGTGGCGTTCGAGCTGAGCGGCGGCATCGACGCCTCACGCAAGCTGCTGCACGACATCGAACTCATCCGGTGTGCCACGTCGCTCGGCGGCCCGGAAACACTGATGACCCACCCAGCCACCACCACCGCAGTCAGCCTCACCCCCGACGAGAAGGTGGAAGCGGGCGTCACCGACGGTTTGATTCGGATGTCGGTCGGCCTCGAAGACCCCGACGATCTCATCGCCGACATCACGCGCGCATTCGGCTGACTGACAGCGGGTCGTATCTGTGTGGCAGTTGCTCGTTGCCGCCGCGTCGGCGTTCGGGGTGGTGTTCTTGGCGGAGTTGGGCGACAAGACCCAGCTGCTTGCGATGGGCTTCGGGGCCCGCTACAGCTTGCGGGTTGTCGCCGTGGGGCTGCTCATCGGTTTCGGCATCGCCGGAGCGTTCGCATCCGTCGTGGGGGGAGTATTGGGAGCTGCCCTCCCTGAGCGCCCGATCGCGATCGGCGGCGGTGTGCTGTTCCTGGGCTTCGCGGCGTGGACGCTCTGGGAGGAACTCAAGGGCGACGATCACGATGAAGCAGTGGACGTCACCGTCGCCGCGGTGTCGACGCGAACCGCCATCTGGTCGATCGCCGGCAGCATCATCGTCGGCGAGCTCGGCGACAAGACGCAGTTGGCCACGGCAGCGCTTGCCGCAAAGAACAATCCGTTCATGACCTGGGTGGGCGGTACCGCCGGGTTGGTGTCGGTTGGGATGATCGGCGCGGTCGCCGGAAACCGGATCGGCACCCGGCTGAATGGCCGCGTGATCGCCTTTGCATCGGCGGCCCTGTTCGCCCTTTTCGGCGTGCTGCTGATCGTCAGCGCCTGACGAGGGAGCGTGACGGGTGGGGTCTGACCCCATCCGTCACGTGTAGTACGGATTCTCGCCCGACGTGTGGTCGGTGAGGTCTTTCACGCGTTGCACGGCGGGCAGCGCTTCGCTGAGCATGGTCTGCACGCCTTCGAGCATGGTCATCTTGCTCATGGAGCAACCGTGGCAACCGCCACCCATGGTCATGTACACGGTGCCTTCACCGTCGTGCCCCATGTACGTGACGAACCCACCGTGAGCAGCGAGGGACGGGTTGACATCGCCCGACACGAGCGCTTCGATCTCGGCCGACAGCTCGTCGTCGTTGGTGAGACCTTCCACGTCGGGAGCCTGCGGTTTGTTGGGGTTGCGAATGACGAGACCCTGGCTGTCGGTGTAGTCGAGCGTGGCATCACGTAGCAGTTCCACGTCGTCGCCAGGAATGATCACCTTGATCGCCAACTCGGCATCGTCGCCATCGGCGGTACCGGTGTGGGTGCGCACCTCGTCGGCGAACGCAGCCTTCAAGAACTCGTCGAAACTGAGGTCGTACTTGAAATCTTCGCCGCGACCCGACGCGATGGCGAGTCGCAAACCGAGGGAATCGGCGTCGGACTCGTCGGCGCGCAGCTCGACCAGCTTCGACAACGCGGCGGCAGTGATGCTGATGATCGGGCGGCTGGCCAACTCCCCGCGGTCGTTCCCGGCGGACAGGGCTTCGAGCGGACTCATGGTTCACAGGCTACCGTCGCGTGTCGTGAACGCCGAGAACGTGCCCCAAGTCGGCACCGCCTACGAACCAGCCGACTACATCGAGCGGTTGCTTGCCGATGCCGAACTCTTCTCGGTTGCCGTCGTCGCCGGGCCGCTCGATGCACCGGTTGCAGCCTGTCCCGGTTGGGACCTGGAACAGCTCACCCGGCACATGGCGCACATCCACCGATGGGCCACGCACTGTGTGGAACATGGGGAGCGGCCCGCCGAGGGCACCATCGCCGAGCCGGCGGCCGGCCTGGACGGGCCTGCCCTCGCAACGTGGTTGCTCGACGGTGCCGCCACGCTGGCCCATGCGCTGCGTACCACCGATCCACAGCAGCCCACGTGGCATCCCTTCCCGGTGCCGTTGGTCACGAGTGTGTGGGCGCGCCGACAGGCCCACGAGACGTCGGTTCACCGATGGGACGCGCAGCATGCCGTTGGCGACGCCGACGGGATCGACCCAGCGTTTGCCGGCGACGGCATCGACGAGTTCTTCACCATCGCGCTCCCGCGGACGGTCATTCGCGAACAGATCGCACCGCCGGCCGGCAGCGTGCACGTGCACTGCACCGACGTCGACGGGGAATGGTTGGCGTGGTTCGACGACGACGGATACCACGTGATTCCCGAACACCGCAAAGGCGATGCTGCGTTGCGCGGTCCTGCCGAACAAGTGTTGTTGGCGTTGTACCACCGCGACGGAGATCGTTCCGATCTCAGCCCGGTCGGCGACAGTGCTGTGCTCGACGCGTGGTTCAACCTGCCCGGTCTGTGATGTTCGCCCGGATCTGCCGCCATCCGGCGATCGTGATCTCGAACCGATAGATCCTGGCCAGTTCATCACGTGAGAAATCGCGTGATTCATCCGCAGGCAACCTGAACGCAGCGAAACGCTGGTATCCACAAATCGTGCGAATTCTCGTGACCAACGACGACGGCATCGACACCCCGGGCATCGGCGCTCTTGCGGCGGCTGTGGCCGAGTTGGGCGAGGTCGTGGTCATCGCTCCGAACCGAGAGTTCTCGGGAGCCAGCGCGGCCATCGGCGCGATCTATCGCGGTGCTCCCACCGTCGAGCGACGCGAGTTCGCCGGCGGGCTGGAGGCATGGGCCGTCGACGGCCCGCCAGCACTCGGCGTGTTCTACGCCAGCAACGGTGTGTTCGGCGAGCCGTTCGATCTCGTCGTGTCGGGCATCAACCCCGGTGCTAACACTGGCCGGTCCGTGTACTACTCGGGCACCGTCGGGGCGTGTGTGGCCGCCCGCAACGCCGGGTGGTCGGGCGTTGCCGTCAGCCAGCACGTCTCGTACGGCAGCATCGAGGGTCAAGCGTTCGAAGATCTGCTCGTCAATCAGAAATGGCACGTCGCTGCGGAAGTGGGCGCGGTGTTCGTCGCTGCGCTGTTGGCCGATCTGCCGACCATCCCGGTGATCGCGAACATCAACGTGCCCAACTTGGAGCTCGACGAGATCGTCGGCTGGGATCTCACCGAGGTCGCCGACGTGGCGTTCGGTTCCACGCAGAGCGGCGGCCTCGAGCCGATCGACGGCATGCCGGGGCACTTCGATGTGAAGCTGTCTTGGGAGCGCCAGGCCACCGAACCGCCCGTGAGCACCGACGTGGGCGCGGTGAACAACGCCATCGTCGCGGTGTCGTATCTGTCGCCGGTGACGCATCAGGTGGGCCGTACCGATCTGGAGTCGGCCGAGACGGCGTTGTCGAAACTCGTGTCGCGGCTCGACGCCGACTAGCCTGCGCCGTACACATTCATACCGGGGAGCTCGCGGATCGGCGGGCTGAGAGGGAAGCACGCCGCTACCGACCCGCACACCTGATCCGGGTAATGCCGGCGGAGGAAGACCCATGGCCGAAACAGCGCCACTCACGGAACACCCCAACCCACTGCAGGCAGTCGCAGATGCCTTTCGAACGGGAATCGACCACACGGTGGTCGTGGTCACCGGCTCGGAGCCGCTCGACCCGCTCGCGGTGGCCGAACTCCCGGCCGACGCGATCATCATCGCCGCCGATGGGGGGCTCGATCATGCGCTCTCCGCTGGGCTGCGACCGGCTGGTTTGGTAGGCGATCTCGACTCGATCACGGCCGATGGCCTGGAATGGGCCGAAGCGCACGCCACCGTCGAGCGCCACGACCCACGCAAGGATCAAACCGACACCGAACTCGCGTTGGCGATGGCGATCGATCTCAACCCGGCGCGACTGGTGCTGCTCGCCGGAGGCGGTGACCGGCTCGACCACACGTTGGGCGCACTGGGCGCGCTGGGTCATCCCACGCTCACCAGCATTCCCATCATCGAGGGTTGGTGGGGCCGCCAGCGGATCCGGGTGCTGCACGGCCCCGGTCGGGCGCAGTTCGACCACGTCGCGCCTGGCACCTCGTTGTCGATCCTGGCAGCGCACGGCCCCTGTGAAGGTGTCACGCTCACGGGAGTGGAATGGCCGCTCGCCAACCACCAACTCGACCCGCTCGTGGGTCTGGGAATCAGCAACGTCACCGTCGACACCACCGTGACGATTTCGGTGCTGCACGGGGTGGTCACCGTGTTCCTCGCTCCACTCGGCGAAGCTCCGGTTGTCACCAGTGCCACCACTGACACGACAGACACGACTGACGCCACTGGTGAAGCACGCGAATCGAGCGAAGGATGATTGCGGTGAATCGTCTCTGTACCACGCTCACCCGCTCCGGCATCGCGATGCTCGCCGTCGTGGCGATGGCTGCGTGCGGCGACGACGGGAGCGACGGCACGCCGTCGACCGACTCGACCGACTCCCCTGATTGTGGCCCTGCCGCAACCATTCCCACCGGGGAAGGCGACGCAGTCGA
>DATKCX010000055.1:0-2599 GCA_035512975.1 Ilumatobacter sp. | reverse complement strand
CGGTGACACGAGAGCGGCCGATGAATCGACAACACCACAGGAGGGCGACATGATCGCCAGGACTGGAAACGTCGGCGTCGTGACGCTCGTGCTCGTGCTCGCCGCCGCGTGTAGCTCTGACGCGGGCCTGGCATCAACCACGTCCACCACATCAGCTACCTCGACGCCGGGAGGCATCGACACGACCGCCTCGGTCGAATCGACGATGGCCCCGCCTGCACCGACGGAGCCCACCGAGCAGGCGACGGGCTTCCCCATCGCAACGTTTGCCGCCATCAGCGAGGATCCGGTGACCGAGGAGTTGGGGGACGAGTTCCAGGCCGCCCTGGCCCTGCACGACGTGGCCGACGGGGGCGGGATGTCGGCCACGGTGATGACCGCCGAGGGCACCTGGAGTGGGACGACGGGCAAGGCCGACGGTGTCCGAGACCTACAGGTCGACGACCAGTTCGCGATTGCGAGCATCACCAAGTCGGTGGTAGCAGCGCAGGTGATGCTGATGGTCGAGGCCGGCGAACTGGGTCTCGACGACCTGGTCGCCGATCACCTTCCTGGGGATCTCCAGTTCGACACGAACGGGGCGACTCTCCGCCAACTGCTCAGCCACCGCAGCGGCGTTCCGGACTACTACGACCTGCTGGACAGTAGTCAGCAGACCGAGTTTCAGCGGGTCTGGACGCCGACCGAGATACTGGAGCTGTTGCCGCCCCAGCGGACTCCTCCCGGGAGCACCTTCTCCTACGCAGAGACCAACTACCTGCTTCTCAGCGTGATGATCGAGCACGTGCGGGGACGCGCACTCGCCGACGTGCTGCGGGACGGCGCCCTTGCTGTCGACGGGCTGGAGCGGCTTGTCTATCAACCTGAAGAGAGCCCGACCGAGCCCATGGCCATGCCTGCGGGCGCATCGAATGCCGTTCTCGAAGCCAGGGGCGGCTACCTCCCATCGCTCGCCAGCGCAACCGCGTACCACGCCTCGGGAGCGATCGCATCGGATTCGCCATCGCTGGCGCGGTGGTGGCGGGCGTTCTGCGCCGGCGAAATCGTCTCCCAATCGTCGCTCACTGAGATGTCGACGTTCGAGCCGGCGGACCACATCGGCAGTTACGGACTCGGCGTGTACAACCCTGCCAACGGGTACGCCCTCGCGTTCGGGCACACCGGACAGTTGCCCGGCTACATGTCGTGGGCCGCGTGCCTGCCCGAGGACGGAGCGGTGATCGTCGTGCTCACCAATCACGAAGTCGACGACGGCCACCTGGCCTTCTCCCACGGGTTGGCTCGTCCGCTGGTCGACGTCCTTCGCTCACGCTGACCGCGAACGCGTGCACGACGTGTGCATCGTCGGCGCCGGATGCCGCGGTGCCCGGCTCGGACGACTTGGGGCCTGCGCGGGGTGATGTTGACTCATACCGGCGGAACGTGCGGGTGCGCAGCGCTGATAGCGATGCTGCCACCACTACTGCCTCGAAACCTGGCTTCGTGGATCGCTGCGGCCCTCGCTCAGAACAACGCAGCGGCACGCGCCCGTTTCGCACTCAGAACCCATTCTGATCACGGCCACCCATCCCATAACGTGCCCGATCCACGCTGAATGCCGCGTCCCCGATGTGCCTGCTTGAGACTGATGGTTGACGCGACGGTTTCGTAGCGTCGTTGAGGTCGTTGTCGGGTTGCTCGCGAAGTGCCTGCCGACCGGTTGGTCTGGCTTTCGAACGAAGTGCTGCCCGGCGACGATCTCGCCGTGGTGTGGCTCGAGAGAGGAACGAGCACGAACGTCTGCAAGTAGGAGTGCCCATCACGGTTCCCATCAAACGAGTGGAACCCGAAGGAGGGCTCATGAAGGTGATCATCGGTGTCGACCCGCACAAGGCGACACATCAAGCAGTCGCGGTCAACGACCGCGAAGCCGAGATCGATCGGATCTCGGTGAGAGCGGCCCGCAACCAGACCGACCGGCTGCTGGCCTGGTCGGCACCGTTCGCTGAGCGGGTCTGGGCGGTCGAGGGCGCCGGCGGGTTGGGCTACCTGTTGGCTCAGCAGCTCGTCGATGCCGGCGAGACGGTGGTGGATGTCCCCGCGACGTTGGCGGCTCGGACTCGGGTGCTGGTGAGTGGCCGGTCGAACAAGACCGACCCGAACGATGCGTGGTCGGTGGCGATCACCGCCCTGCGCCACAGCATGCTCCGTCGGGTCCAACCGGCATCACACACTGAAGTGTTGCGACTGTTGGCCAAGCGCAACACCGACATCGGCAACCATCGCTGCCGACTCGTATCCCAGACTCGTTACGACCTGGCCGTCGAACTGCTCGACGACATCCGCCGCCTCGACGAACAGCTGAAGACCTCGCATCGCCGGATCCGTGTCGCTGTCACAGCATCATCGACCACGGTGACCGAGCTGTTCGGCGTCGGGCCGATCATCGCTGCTGCACTGATCGGCTACACCGGCGACATCGCGCGCCGACCCGGCTACAGCGCCACGTCGATTGTGTGTTTCGGCGGTTTCTTCTGGACCGACCGTCGGGCGAGTGTTGCATCTGGATAACACCAACGAGTACTGTCGTTACTGGCAGGTCGGGAGTCGGGGGGCGCGC
>DATKCX010000054.1:0-3478 GCA_035512975.1 Ilumatobacter sp. | reverse complement strand
AATCAACGACGGATGCGGAACGTCGGAGCTGGCCAATGCAGCGAGGACCATGATCTCTCGTCGCATCGTGTCGTCGCTGTTGGGCCGTTTGGCCTGCGGCGGTCGTCGCAGCACATAACTGATGTCACCGCGTCGGAACCGAATCAGGATGTTCTGCGTTCCGCCGGCGAGCAGTGTCGGCTCTTCGATCGGGCCTGATCCGACGCTCTGTTCATCGAGCCAGTCCTCCAGACGCCCATCTTCGAGGCCGAGCAAGGACTGCCATGATGCGCCGACTGTGTTGCCTGCCACGAAACCTATAATATCGCTAGATGATTCAAGGGATTCAGTCAAACCACTTGATTCATGGTGGTGGGCACGCGTACGCTCTGCTCGTGCGCACCTGTGTTGATGCAGGTTTGCCGAAGATCTTTCTACGAGGGGATAGAGATGTTGAAGCTGTTCAGTGCCGACGACCACATCATCGAGCACGCCAACGTCTGGCAAGACCGCGTCCCAGCCAAGTTCAGGGAGCAGGCACCGCGGGTCGTCGAGGCCGACGGGCGCGAGTACTGGTTGTACTCGGGCATGCGCGGCGAGACGATGGGCCTCAACGCGGTGGTCGGGCGGCCGAAGGATCAGCTCAATCCCGACCCGATCCGGATGTCCGAAATGCTTCCCGGCTGTTACGACCCCGCCCAACGCGCCAAGGACATGTTGGCGGACGGCATCCTCGCGTCCGTGCTCTTTCCGACGTTGCCTCGCTTCGCTGGCACGTTGTTCCTGTCCTTTGCCGATAAAGACCTGGCGGCCGTGTGCGTCCGTGCGTACAACGACTTCGTGATCGACGAATGGTGTCCGGCCGGCCCGACCGGAATGTTTGTGCCGACGATCATCTGCCCGTTATGGGACCCCGAGTTGGCCGCAGCGGAGATCCACCGATGCGCGGATCGTGGTGCTCGAGCGCTGTCGTTCCCCGAGAACTCAGTACCGGTGGGCTTGCCGTCGTACTGGGATCCGTACTGGAACCCGATCTGGCGGGCCTGCGAGGAGCGCGATATCGTGCTGTGCCTGCACATCGGCACCAGCGGGCAGGTGCCGGACCCGTCGCCCGGTGCGCCGGCGGCGCTGACCTACAGCCTGCTCCAGGTCGGTTCCATGATGTCGTCGGTCAATCTGATGATGAGCCCGGTGTGTCGGCTGTTCCCCGGTCTCAAGTTCGTATTCTCCGAAGGCGGGATCGGATGGCTGCCGAACGCGCTCGAAAGAGCCGATCGGATGTGGTTGCGGCACAAGTCGTACAACGACTTCGACGACATCTTGCCGTCGCAGATCTATCGCCAGAACATGTACCTGTGCATGATCGAAGAACCGATCTGCCTCAAGTACCGCGACGACATCGGTATCGACAAGATCATGTGGGAATGCGACTATCCGCACACCGACACTGTGTGGCCGGAGAGTCAGCATTCGGCCGAGGAGGTCTTCCAGATCGCAGGCTGTAATCAGGAAGAAATCGACCTGATCACTCACGGCAATGCCGAGCGGGTGTTCAACTGGACGATGGCGTCGCCCGAACTGACAGGAGTCTGACGTGCGCCTTGCGTTGCGGTTCGACATGCGTGCACCTGAAATCGGTGTGCCGCCAGGGGTGCTCTATCCCGCGTCGGTCGACATGTGCGAATGGGGCGATCGACTCGGCTTCGAGACCGTCTATCTCGCGGAGCACCACGGCGCGGAGGATGGGTATTGCCCCGCGCCGATCGTGCAGGCCTCCGCAATCGCAGCCCGAACCAAGCGGATGCGGATTCACTTCTCGGCGCTGATCGCGGTGCTCCACCATCCGCTCAGGCTCGCTGAAGATCTCGCTGTGCTCGACCTGATCAGCGGCGGCCGGATCGAAATGACACTCGGTCTCGGCTACCGACCGCACGAGTATGAGATGTTCGGAGTCCAGAAATCGAAGCGGGTCGCGATCCTGGAAGAAATCATCGGCGTGTTGGAACAAGCATGGACCGGAGAGCCGTTCGAGTTCCGCGGGCAGACCGTCGTGGTCCGCCCGACCCCAGTGCAGAAACCGCGGCCACCGCTGTACATCGGTGGGTCCACGGAGGCATCGGCCTACCGAGCCGCCAAGCTCGGCGACAACTACTTGCCCGCCGGTCCTGGACTGTTGGAGATCTACCAGGCCGAGCGGCGGCGTCTGGGTCTACCGGTCCCGACGCCGCCCCCTGAGCGGGGACCGTTGTTCCTCTTCGTGACCGACGATCCGGAGCGCGATTGGCCGATCGTCGCACCACACGTGATGTACACCTCGAACTCGAACGCCCAGTGGGCCAAGGAGCGGGGGAGCGGTTCCACCCCGTATCCACCGGTGACATCGATCGACGAGATGAAGGCGAACAGCACTTTTGCGGTCGTCACACCCGATCAATGTGTCGAGCTCGCGATACGGTTGGGCGACGGATCCGAACTCACGTTCCAGCCGTTGATGGGCGCTTTGGATCCGAAGTACGGATGGAGCAGCCTCGAGTTGTTCGAGTCTGCGGTACTGCCCCGACTCGTCGAGGCCGGCTTGCGTCCGAGAGGCCGTCGGGAGAGTACGTCCGAAGGCGCGCTCACGACATAGCCGGACGCGCCGACCAGTCCCGAGGACGCCGATCCAGAGCGCTCAGCTCGGGGTGTCGAGAAAGTCGATTCGGCTGGACGCCCCGAGCGCTTGCAGTGCGGTCCGCGATGCGCCGCGCATGTGGACGGCCCACAGTTCGGAGGCCGCCTCGCCGTCGCCGAGCGCAAGCACGCGCAACAGTTCGGCATGATCGCCCTGAGCGTGGTCGACGACCTCGGCCCCGCGATCGAGTGCGGCGAACGTGGCCCGGTTGTGTGGCTCGACGATCTCCAGCAGGATCTGCCCCATCAACGTCAGCGTGCGATTGCCGGCCAGCTCGATGACCTGCTCGTGAAACTGAGCGGCCGCCGTCGCATAGGCGAACGGATCGTCGTGGACCAGCATGCTCATTTCATGCAGTGCATGAAGCGGTGCGAGCACCTCCGGGTCTTCTCGTGCTCGCTCAGCGAGCAACGCGACAGCCGCGGGTTCGATGATCAATCGAGCGACGAAGACGTCCTCCAACGTCGTTCCCTGCAGTCGGAGGACGAGTGCCGCGTGACGGGCGGTGACGGAAGCGTCCGGCAGGGCGACGCGTGCGCCACCCCGCGCACCTCGCTTGACCGAGATCAGCGACTCGGTCTCGAGGATCCGCAGTGCCTCGCGCAGTGTTGGCCGGGAGACCTCGAAATGATCCATCAGTTCGGTCTCGTTCGGCAACGGCTCGCCCTCGGCGAGCTCGCCGAGCACGATCCGACGGCGAAGTTTCGATGCCACCAATGAGGCGGCTTTGGGGACCCTGACCGGCTCTCTCACGCATCATGACATTAGCAGCCACTGCGATTCAGTTGGTGGAATAAACGATTTCGGCGGATTCTCAAACCCAGCGTC
>DATKCX010000053.1:0-8631 GCA_035512975.1 Ilumatobacter sp. | reverse complement strand
TGTTGCACCAGCACCGTCTCGGTCTCAGGATCGATCCTGCTCAACCGCTGATGCTTGGATGCGAGCCGGGCGATCGCGGCGTGAACGGCGTCGAATGCCCGCCGCTGCGACCGCGGCAGCGCGCCCGATGCTTGCGGCGGGGCGAGTTGGGTCACTCCGACTCCGCATTGGTGGCGAGACCGACGAACGCGGCCATGTGGAACTCCATCTGGTCGCGTTCGTAGCGACCGTGGGCATTCACCGGGCAGGCGCAGCGCGCTGCACACCCAGCGGAGAGGCACTGTGGTGCGGCTGAACTGGCGACGTGGGAACGGCACGTCGCTGCTTCGTACGACAGCTCGCCGGAGTCAGAGACTCCGAACGCGTCGACCGGGCAGGTCGACAAGCACGGCTGGTCGGCACATCCGACACACGGCGAAACGCCCTGTCCCACGGCCGGCAGGTCGGCGATGGCATGGCCGAACAGGAACGCTCCGCGATACGCGTGCCACAACCCATGCTCGCCGTGGATCAAGAGCCCGATCGGCGACTGCCACACATCGTCGGCGCGCTGCGCCCACCGTTGGAACGGCTGGAATGGTTCATCACTCGGATGCACGAACGACGCACCGAGACCAGCGGCGATCGGCCAGAGCAGTTCTCGGGTCCAACGGTCGAGCGGATCTGGTCCGGCGGTGCGTTCGGCGATGAATCTCGGCCAGATCGACCCGCCCACGTTGCCGATGATCACCACCGATCTGGTGGGCATTCCATTGGTCAACGGCACCGTGTCGGCTGCATCGGTGTCGGCTGTATCGGTGTCGACGAGAAACCCGCCACGCACCACGAATGGGGTCGCCGCGACCGCGGTCACGATGTCTTGATACGTGACCATCTGCCGGTTCCTGTGTCGCTTGCTGTGTGAGCTGTCCGCCTCGTCTCCACCGACCGCCACCGTAGCGTCCGCGCCTACACTTCGAATGATGAGCGACCTGCAGACGATGCCCGCCGAGGTCATCCCCCACGTCGACGAAGAGGTCGAAACCGAGGGGCCGACCGTGGCCCACATCGTGAAGACCAACCCGGGCGAGTCGGCCGCGGCGAAGGTGCTGGAAGCCCGGATCATGGGCACGCCCATCGAGGCGCTGTGCGGGTATGTCTGGGTGCCAGCCCGCGACCCCAAGACGCTTCCGGTGTGCGCCAAGTGCAAAGAGGTCTACGAGATGTTCCGCATCTTCAACGACGGCCTGCGCGACACTCCCGGCGATTAGCCCGTGGCGGAGTTGAACTGGCGCGTCGCTGCACGCGCTCTCATCGTCGACGATGCAACCGGCGATGTGTTGCTCGTTCGCTTCGAGTTCCCGGCCGCAACCGTGTGGGCAACGCCGGGTGGCGGCCTCGAACGCGATGAATCACCGACCGATTGTCTGCGCCGAGAACTGCGCGAGGAACTCGGATTGGTCGAGGTCACGG
The DNA here is from genome assembly GCA_035512975.1 of Ilumatobacter sp. GTDB lineage: Bacteria > Actinomycetota > Acidimicrobiia > Acidimicrobiales > Ilumatobacteraceae > Ilumatobacter. The sequence continues at coordinate 7,179 of DATKCX010000053.1, read as the reverse complement.
TGGGCCCGCCGCTGTGGACTCGGGAGCATCGGATTCCCATGACCACTGGCCACGACGGCCAACGCGACACCACCTACCTCGTACGAATCGAGCGGTTCGACCCAGCGCCAGAAATCGGATGGGAGCAGCTGCTCGCCGAACACGTGCACGAGATCAAGTGGTGGTCGGTCGACGAGATCGTGGCTGCAACCGGCGATCACCACGAGCAGTTGCGCCCGGACACCGACCGACCAACGGTGTTCGCACCGCGCCGTCTCGGTCAGCTGGTCGTCGACCTGCACGCCAACGGACCACCGTCGCTTCCCGTAGACGCCGGCATCTGAGACGGTGATGGTGACGGCTTCGTCCTCGCGGCCGTCACGACTCGACGGAACGGCCGACCACGTCGCCCGCTCGAAACACGGTGACCGGTCCGGCCTCGCTGACCACGATCACCACGGCCTGCGGGTCGTCAGCGCTGTATCGGCGGCCGGTGGTGTGGCGCGTGCCACCAATGGGCGCAACCTGCGCCTCGGACTCGAGCGTTGGCGTGATTCGCACGCCGAGCTCGCGCACGATTCCAGCACGGTCGATGAGCGCCGCTCCGTCGAGTTGGCTGAGGACGTGTCGCAGCGGTCCGAGCGCCTGCGGACGGTGCACCGACAGCGCAGGCGGAGTGGGAAGCCTGCGCTCGAACGACGGCGACTCCCAGTCGGCCGGTTCGATCACGAACATGGCACCGATACCACTCGCGCCGAGGTCGTGCACGGCGAATCGCAGCAGCGCGTTGATCGTGGCCACCGCTTCGGCCTTGGTGACCGACAGCGCCGCCTTTTCGAGCCACATCGAAGCGGGTGGCTCGACGTGCCAGCCGATGCCGTCCCACCTGGCCACTCCGAACGACCCGACCAGACGGACTTCCCCGTTGGGGTGACGTTGCACCACCATCGCTCCAGTCGCTTCCGCGAGCACCACCAGGTCACGTTCAGAACTCGTCGCCCGGTCGAACACGACGAGGCCATCGATGCCATTGGAGGTACGAATCGCCCAACTCGACAGACCATCGGCGTACCGGCGCACCTCGTCGTCGGCGCGCTCGGTGACTTGGTTGACAGTGGCGCTGAGTCCGGTGCGGGCTTCCCAGACGTCGACAGGCTGCGTGGGAAAGACCAACGAGCCATAGCTCGCAACGCGTCGTTCGTGGCGCGGTGGCCGGATGGCGTAGTCGAGTTCGTCGACCAGTACGTCGGGGTCGGACGACCGTTCCAGAGCGCCGAGCTGCTCATCGAGCAATTCGTCGGCGAGCCGCCGCAACCTCCCCGGAGTGACGTGTCGCGAAGCGTCCATCCCGGCGATGGTACCGGTGCAAACCGGGGCACCCGTCCCTCGGCTCGGGGCCTACGAGCGGGCGAGCAGGAAGTGGACGATCATCGCCGCGGCGGTCGAGCCTGCGGCGATAGCGCCGGCGATCGACGGCATCGCGGTGCTGGCGTCACCCGCCGAGAAGAGGCCCGGCACATTCGTTTGAAACATCGGGTCGACCTGAATTGCTTCGGGGGCGACCGGACCCATCGCATTGAGCTCGGCACCGAACTGTTCAGCGAGCCCACTCCGTTGATGGAGGGCTACGGCCGCCAGCAACCCACTGCATGTGCGATGCGTACCGTCATCGAGCACCACCGCATCAAGTGCTGTCCCCTCACCCGCCAATGTGGCCACGTTTCGTTCTTCGATCGTGACGCCAAGGCTGGCGAGACGCTCGGTGTGTTCCTCATCGAGGGTGCTGGCACCGTTGGTGTAGAGCGTGACGTCACCGGTCCAGTACGTCAGCATCTGCGCCCGCGTGAAGCCGGTGGGGCCGTTGTCGAGCACACCGAGCGGAAGATCACGGACCTCCCAGCCGTGGCAGAACGGGCAATGGAACACCGACACACCCCACCGCTCGGCGATGCCGTCGATGTCTGGGTAGCGATAGTCGGCACCTGTGGCGAGCAGGACGGTACGGCCGTGTTCCACCGACCCGTCAGCCAGCGTCACGCGAAAGTGGCTGCCGGGCGATGACTCCGTCGCGCCGGCGGTGACCAACCCGGGTCGCACTTCGACCGTGGGATACTGCTGGAGTTCCTTTCGACCCTGCTCGTACAACTCGCTCGGCGGCCGGCCGTCATGGCCGAGCAGGCCGCCGATGCCGTGGGTGTGCAGGTTGCTGGGTGCTCCGGCGTCGATCACGAGGGTGCGGCGGCGTGCCCTGCCGAGCATCAGCGCTGCGCTCAAACCGGCGGCGGCACCGCCCACGACGATGCAGTCCCAGGTGAGAGTGCTCGCGGCGTCGGTCAATTGGTCGTTCATGCGTCGACGATGCCTTGTGTCGGCAAGTGTGGCAACATGGTTTGCCATGTTGGCAAACCATCAGCCTGAGGCTTCTGAGCCGGTCGACACTCGTGTTCGGCGACGGCTGCGAGAGCTGCGGTCCGAGCAAGGGCTCACCTTGCAACAGGTGGCCGAGCGCGCCCACATCGACGTGTCGACTTTGAGTCGCCTCGAATCTGGCAAACGACGGCTCGCTCTCGATCACATCCCGCTGCTTGCCCTCGCTCTCGGCGTGACTGCCGACGAGTTGCTCGGTGCGCCGGCAGCACGCGATCCACGCGTTCGCATCGAACCCCAGCGGCTCGACGGACTCACCCTGTGGCCACTCACCAATCGCGCTCCGGCAGGCGGACCGAACGCGTGCAAGATGGTCATCGACGCGTCCCGCAACACCCCGCCAGTTGAGCTCCCGGTACACGAGGGCTACGACTGGTTGTACGTGCTGGCCGGGCAACTGCGGCTCATGCTCGGCGACGACGACTTCGTCATCGAACCTGGCGATGCGGTGGAGTTCAGCACGTGGACACCACATTGGTTCGGAGCGATCGATTCCCCCGTAGAGATTCTCGCAATCCTCGGCCCGCACGGCGAGCGAGTCCATGTACGCGGCTGAGCCCGGCGACCGGGTCGCACTGCTGGTGCCCGGATCGGAGACGTACCTCGACGCCGTGCTGTCGCTGCTGGCGCGCGGTGTCATTCCGATTCCGCTCGATCCGCGGCTCACTCAGTTCGAGCGCGAGCGCGTCCTGACCCCACTCGCTCCCCACGCAATCGTGGAGACCCACGACCAGTTGCTGACGATGGCCACCGGCGATCTCGGTCTGCCTCACGCTCGACCCATGCACTGCACCAGCGGCACCACGGGCGTTCCCAAGGGTGTTGCCAGCGGAGTGCTGGACGACGCCGACGCTCTTGCGCTCGTCTCCGAGGAACGCGACCTGTGGGGTTTCGACGCCGACGACGTCAACCTCGTGATGAGCCCGCTGTACCACTCTGCCCCGCTGCGATTCGCGATGGGAACCAAGCTGGCAGGTGGGCGCGTGGTGATTCCTGGCCCGTTCGACGCCGCAACGATCACTGCGGCGATCGAAGCCGAACGGCCGACGACGATGTTCTGCGTGCCGACACATCTGCAAAGGTTGTTCGCCCACTGGGACGTGGTCGGGGTTCCGGATCTCACGAGCTTCCGGCTGATCGCACATGCCGGCGCGCCGTGCCCCTCCGATGTGAAGCGCCGCCTGATCGAGCTGTTTCCGACTGGTTCCACATGGGAGTTCTACGGCTCCACGGAGGGCCAGTTCACAGCGTGTCGCAGCGAGGAGTGGCTCGACCGGCCCGGCACCGTCGGGCGGGCCCGACCGGGGCGCACCCTCACGATCGACGACGACGGCACCATCTGGTGTGCGGTACCCCGCCATGCTCGATTCACGTACTTCGGCGACCCTGCGAAAACCGCCGCAGCCTGGCGTGGCGACTCATTTTCGGTGGGCGACCTGGGCCGGCTCGATCAGGATGGCTACTTGTATCTCGACGGACGCCGAGAAGACCTCATCATCAGCGGCGGCGTCAACGTGTACCCGCTCGAGGTCGAGCAAGTGATCGGCGAGCATCCGGGCGTCAGCGACATTGCCGTGTACGCCGAGCCCGACGACCAGTGGGGTCAACGAGTGTGCGCCGCAGTGGTGGGCACCGCCAGCGAAGCCGACCTGGTGGCGCTCGCACGGGAGCGGCTGGTTCCACCCAAACGTCCCAAGACGTGGGCGATCGTCGATGAGTTGCCCAGGACCCTCACCGGAAAGGTGCGTCGTGACCTGCTCCGCACCTCACCCGCCGTGGGCGACATCACGACAGGCGTTGATCGAGCTCGCTGATGCTCCGCTTTGGGGCGGTGAGTCGGTACGAGGCGTCGAGAAGTTCTTCGACCTCGGTCCAGTCGGTCTGCCCGTCGAGGTCGATCCCCACCCAACCGCTGGGACCGAGGTAGGCGGGGACGTAGCTTCGGCGCTCTTCCAGCAGGGCTTGGCGGTCGCCGGGGTCGGGCAGCACCACCAACGAATGGGGGTGTTGCTCCCAGTTGTTGCCCGACTTGATCGCGCCGCCGTAGTACGCGAACACCTTCTTCGTGAAGAACGCCGGTCGACCGTGGGAGATCTTCTCTGCGGTGCCTGGGAGCGCTGCGGCAAGTTCGCGCACCCGCCGGAGCGCCAGATCGTCATCATCAAACATCTGCGGATGCGCCATGTCACCCGAGACTACGGGCCACCTGGTCAGCCCCGGTCAATCACAACCAGACCTGACCGACCCACCGGTCGTCGGTTCAGCTCACGTGGCCGAATTCCTCCGCCTAGTGTTCGGCCATGGCTGTGATGCGGCACCGACTCGCCCGTCGCGGAACGAGCAGCACGATTCTTCGTGCGGCGGTGGGCTTGGCGCTGGTATGCCTGGCGAGTTGCTCGTCCGAGTCCTCGGACATCTCGACGACAGCCACCGAGACCCCGAGCGACACCGTTGCTGACACAACCGCCGACACAATCGCTGACACAATCGCTGACACAATCGCTGACACGGTGACCGACCTTGTTCCGGGCACGGTGCCCGGCACAAGCACAGAACTGTCCGAGTTCGGTGTGCTCGTCTTCCATCGCACGGCTGGGTTCCGCCACGACTCGATCCCAGCCGGTGTCGCGGCGCTGACGGAGATGGGAAGCGAGGGCAGGTTCACGGTGACGGCCACCGAGGATCCGGCGGTGTTCACCGACGATGCGCTGGCGGCGTTCCGGGTGATCGTGTTCCTCAGCACCACCGGTGACATCTTGCTGCCCGAGCAGGAGCAGGCGATGGAACGGTTCATTCGGGCCGGCGGCGGATTCGTCGGTGTGCATGCCGCCGCCGATACCGAATACGACTGGGTGTGGTACGGGGGTTTGGTCGGTGCCTACTTCCAGAGCCACCCGGCACCCCAGCCCGGGCGCGTGGAGGTGCTGCCGGGCGAACACCCGATCACGGCAGGAGCGCCAGAAGAGTTCGTCGTCCAGGAAGAGTGGTACGACTTCCAGTCGCTGCCCGCCGACTCGGTCACGGTGCTCGCCACCGTCGACGAGCTCAGCTATACCGGCGGCACCATGGGCTATGTCCATCCGATCGTGTGGGCGCACGAGTACGACGGCGGCCGCGCCGCCTACCTCGCATTCGGCCACGACTCAGCAGCCTTCAGCGAGCCACCCGTGCGATTGATGCTCGGCCAAGCGATCACATGGGCCGCCGCCTGACCGTCATGCAGCGGCCAGGCGCAACGCCGCAACCGTTGAGCCACCAGCGCGTGGCCGACCGCCGATTCTTCTCTGACTGATTCCGAGTTGGATTCGTCGAGCGCAAGGCGCGGCAGTCCGACGTTGCCTTTCGGCAACGAGGACCTGCCGGAACGCAGCGATCGGCGGATCCAGCCGGAATAGAGAATTAATGGAAGTCTCGGGAGGGGGTGGTGGCTGGTAGGGGGAGCGGTGCGAGATGCTCGGCGACGATGTTGATCACACCGGTCTCACCATCGTCGGCATACCGTTCCAGCTTGCCTCTGATCACCATGGCGGGGGCACCTCTGGCCACGTTGCGGAATCTGGCCCAGCAGCCTTTGGAGACGACGATGTTCATCAGGCCGGTCTCGTCTTCGAGGCTCAGGAACGTCACCCCCTGGGCGGTCATGGGGCGTTGCCGGTGCGTGACGACCCCTGCCACCACGATCTTGCGGTCGAGGCTGGCGGCGGGCAGATCTGCTGCCGTGGTGACCCCCAACTTGTCGAGTTCGGCGCGCACGAACATGGTGGGGTGACCGTCTGGCGACACTCCCGTGGCCCACAGGTCGGCGATCGATTCCTCCACCGGGGTCATGCCCGGCAACCTTGGTGGAACCGCACCGGTGACCACACCTGGCAGACGGCCAGGTCGCGACTGCGACACCGCGCCAACCGCCCACAACGCCTCGCGCCGGTCGAGACCGAAGCAGTCACCGAACACTCCCCCGGTGGCCATGGCTTCCAGTTGCGGCAAGGTGAGCGCCGGCACTCTCCGCACCAGATCTTCCGGCGACACGTACGGCCCTTCAGCCAGCCGAGCATCTTCGATCGCCTCGGCAACCTCGGCACCGACGCCACGCACCGAGGCCAGCCCGAGCCGCACCGAATCGCCACCATCTTCCAACGTGGGCGCTGCCAGGGAGGCGTTGAGATCGGGCGACCGCACCGCCACCCCATGCCGACGGGCATCCTGCACCAGCGTGTGCGGCGACCAGAACCCCATCGGCTGCGCCTTGATGAGCGCGGCGCAGAACGCTGCTGGCTCGTGGTACTTGATCCACGACGATGCGTACACCAGGTAGGCAAAGCTCACCGAATGCGACTCGGGAAACCCATAACTCGAGAACGCCTTCATCTTGAGGTAGATCTCCTCGGCGATATCGCCGTTGATCCCCCGCTCGGCCATGCCGGCGAACAATCGCTCACGCAACTTCTCCATCCGTGCCTGCGATCGTTTCGAACCCATCGCCTGGCGCAACTCGTCGGATTCCGATGGGGTGAACCCGGCAACGTCGATCGCCATCTGCATCAATTGCTCTTGGAATAGCGGCACGCCAAGCGTCTTCCCCAACGAGTTCTCGAGCAACGGATGCAGATATGTCACCGGCTCCTGCCCGTTGCGACGGCGGATGTACGGATGCACCGAACCACCCTGAATGGGGCCGGGTCGGATGAGCGCCACCTCGACCACGAGGTCGTAGAACGTGCGCGGTCGCAGGCGAGGCAACGTGGCCATCTGGGCCCGGCTCTCGACCTGGAA
>DATKCX010000052.1:0-2822 GCA_035512975.1 Ilumatobacter sp. | reverse complement strand
CAGATCCAGGCGGCATCCAACGCCGCAGCGCGTCGCAACATCCTGACGCTCATGGCGGACTACATGCAGCTCGATCTCTCGCCGACGTCGCGTGCATCTCTCGACAACTACGCGACGAATTCGGAATGGTGGGAACTGAACGATCTCGTCGGCCTGCTGTTCCTCACCCCCGAGATGCAGGTGGCCTGACCGTGCTCGATTCCGACATCTCCACCACCGACGCCCTCGGCCATCTCTACGCATCGGAGCGTTCGCTGGCGCGTGGGGACGACGAGCGCTCCGTCATCGATCGTCGACGGTTCCTTCAACTGGTCGGAATGGGTGCCGGAGCCGGCATGGTGGCCGGCAGCGGCGGCTCGCTGCTGAACTCACTCATCCCTGGCTACGACCCGTCGGTGTGGGCCGCCGGCCCGATCGGCGCGAACGATGGCGTCGTCGTGATCCTCGGCATGTTCGGTGGGAACGATGGCCTCAACACCGTCGTGCCGTTCAACGATCCGTTGTACTACCAACAGCACGGTTCGTTGGCGATTCCTGGCGGCCAGACATTGGCGCTCGACGGTGACGTCGGCCTCCATCCGGCACTCACCACGCTCAAGTCGTTCTGGGACACCAACCAGTTGGCGATCGTGGATGGCATCGGCTACCCCAACCCCGACCTGTCGCACTTCAACTCCATGGCCTACTGGATGTCGGGGCGACCCAACCAGATTCCCACGAGCGGATGGGTGGGTCGTTGGCTCGACGGCTATCTGAGTGGCGGTCCCGATCTGTTCGCCGCGGCCGAGATCGGCAACTCGGTGCCGCTCCACCTCATCGGTGAACACCATCGCGGCACCGGTGTGCCCGCCCGCAAACCCGACTACGGCGCACAGACCGACGAACGCAGCCTGCGCACCTACCAAGCGCTTCGCGACATGCGCACCGGCGATCACGGGCAATGGTTCGGCGCGGTCGGCCAAGCATTTGTCGACTACCTCGATGTGTCCAAGACGCTCGCCCCGATCATCCCCGAAGATGATGACCTTCCGAGTTCAGACATCGTCGCCCGGATGGAGATTGCGGCCCGGTTGATCAACGCGAACCTCGGGTTCCGGGTACTCACCGCTGGCTACGGAGATTTCGACAGCCATGCCGGTCAGCCCAGTCAACACAACACCCGCATGGAAGAACTCAACGCCGCCGTCGGTCGCTTCTTCCAGGTGCTCGACCCGGCATGGTTGACTCGTGTGACGTTCATGACGTTCTCGGAGTTCGGCCGAACGCCATGGAGCAACGATGGAGCCGGGACCGATCACGGCACGGCGGCACCACACTTCGTGATCGGGGCCAACGTCGCCGGCGGCCGCTACGGGCAACGACCATCGATGGCCGGATTGCAACGGTGGGACCGCATGCCGCATCACGTCGACATGCGCTCGTATTACGGGTCGGTGATCGATGGATGGCTGGGCGGAGGTTCCGCCGACATCGTCGGTGCCGGCTACGAGACGCTGCCGCTGTTCGCACGCGGCCCAGGCGTGGGCTTGCCGGATGGTGGCACGCCGTCGGTTCCGGTGATTCCGATCGCGCCGGAGAGTCCGGGTACGACCAAGAAGGGGTCGTCGTTCGTGCCGGTCGCTCCGATGCGCGTTACCGACACGCGCGATGGCACGTTCGTGCCGGCCGGCCCGCTCGGTCCCGAAGGCACGGTCAGTGTGAAGGTCACCGGAATCGCTGGCATTCCCGACAGCGGCGTGACCGCGGTGATTGCGAACGTCACGGCCGTCGACGCGACGTCACCGATGTTCTTCACCGTGTATCCCGGTGGGACGACGCGCCCCAACACCTCGAACATCAACGGCGGCCCTGGGCGACCGGTGCCGAACCTGGTGATGATGGCTGTGGGCTCGGCAGGAACGATCGAGATCTTCAACTCGCACGGCTACACGCACTGTTTGGTCGACGTGTTCGGCTATTTCACCGGCGGGTCGGGCGATCGCTTCACCGCTTTGCCACCGCAACGATTGTTCGACACCAGAGTCGGTCACGGTGTTCGCCCCGGGAAGCTCGCCGCTGACGAAGCGGTCGAGTTGTCGGTGGCTGGCGCGGTGGGCGTTCCAGCGGAAGCCACCGCCGTGGTGATGAACCTCGGCGTGACCGAGGCCGACAACCCAGGCTTCCTGCGTCTCACGCCCACGGGTACCGCGCCGGCGACCACGTCGAACGTCAACTTCTTCGCGGGTGACACGGTGCCGAACCTCGTCGTGTGCCAACTGGGCACTGATGGCAAGGTGACCCTCGACGGTGCCGGCGACGGCAAGCACGCGTTCGGTGATGTGTTCGGGTACTTCAGCGACGGCGATAGTGGTGGTGGCGAACGTATGCAGCCGCTGGTTCCGTCCCGGGCGCTCGACACTCGAGACGGCACCGGAGTTCCGGCTGGGCCGATCGGCCCAGACCGCACACTCGATCTCCAGATCGCCGGTCACCACGGTGTGCCGTCGAACGCCACCGCTGTAGTGATCAACGTGGCAGCGACCAACGTGGTCGCGCCGTCGTTCGTTTCGGTGTGGCCGGGCGGCACGGCGCAGCCGGACACCTCGAATCTCAACGTGATGACCGGACAGACACTCGCCAACCTCGTGATCTGTCAGCTCGGTGCCACGGGCAACCTGCACATCGGCAACCCGATCGCTGGTTGCGACGTACTCGCCGACGTGCTCGGCTACTTCGTCCCGTAGCGGCAACGCGAGGCCGCCGAGGAGAGGCGGTCCCAAGCGTGCGACAATGCGGTGGTGGCGGAACAATCCGGGATCGATCCGAGTCGGCGTGGAGGCGCG
>DATKCX010000051.1:0-7928 GCA_035512975.1 Ilumatobacter sp. | reverse complement strand
CAGGTCACACCCGACCAGGACACACCCGACCAGGACACACCCGACCAGCTGACACCCGACCAAGACACACCCGACCAGGACACACCCGACCAGGACACACCCGACCAGCTGACACCCGACCAAGACACACCCGACCAGGACACACCCGACCAGCTCACACCGCTCCAGCTCACACCCGACCAAGACACACCCGACCAGGACACACCGGACCAGGAAACGCCCGACCATTCGGACGGGGTGCAACGGGCCATCACGCCGATCACCGGCTGTGATTCGACGCCGACCGCCGGAGCGAACCGCTGCGTCGAGTTCCGGGTCGAGACCGTCAACGCTGCCACCGCGTCCACCAGGCCAGCACCGACCGCTGCCGCATCGGCGTGCAACGGGGCGCTTCCGCCGACGAGCATGCGCTTGATCTCGTCGGGTGTTGCCGATGGATGCGCCTGGCGGAGCAGAGCCGCAACGCCGGCGACAACGGCAGCAGCCTGGCTGCTACCCGATCCGAGGAATCGACCGTCGGCGAGCAGAGCTTCGGGGTGCTCGTCGGCAGCGAGGCTTCCTGGTGCCCGGAGGCTTTCGATGTGCGCACCGGGGGCGGCGAGATCTGGGTTCCGTACGCCGTCGCCCGTCGTCGACCAATCCGCTGCGGCGACTCGCCCTTCGGTGAAGTCGAGCGCACCCACGGCGATCACGGTGGGGTGGTACGCCGGTGCAGACAGACGGCCCGCCGCACCGTTGTTACCAGCCGCGGTGACCACGACGATGCCGGCGTGCCATGCACGCTCGATCGCCGCCGCCAGCGGGCAGTTCTCGTACGACGTGGTCGCCGGAACGTCCACGGCGAGAGCCAGTACTCCGATGTTCAGGTCAGCGGCATTGTTGGTCACCCAGTCGACGGCACCGATCAGTACTTCTGGAGACACCTGACCATCTCGGCCCGACACCTTGACGGACACCAAGTCAGCATCGGGAGCGATTCCGACGAACCATTCCGGATGCTCGCTGGCGGTTGCGGGGTTCGCACCCGGCGTGCACCCGGCGATGATCCCCGCGAGGTGAGTGCCATGGCCGTAGCTGTCGACCAGTTGACGGGAGGGATCGATCTGCTCGACGCTGAAGTCGACCGCAGCGACGACGCCCTCGAGCTCGCCAATTCGGGCGACCCCGGTGTCGATCAACGCTACGGTGACGCCCGAGCCGGTGATACCCCGGGCCCACAGCGAACGAGCGCCAACCTGATCGGCAACGTGGTACATCGACCCAGCTGATCGAGGCACCGCAATTTCCGGCGACGCGACGTTCAACGACGCGATGTTCGACGGGTCGAACATGTCGGGATTGGCGGCAGCGGCAGTTTCGAGTGTCACTTGAGACATGACAGACCCTTTCCATACATCCAGTTGGCGGGAGCACTGGTATCGGCTCATCGACCACGATCAGCGTCGCCTTGAGCACTCTTTGCACATTTTTTATCAGGGGAGAGCTACCCGTTGCAGGTCGCGTCTCCGCCTCAGTACGTTGCGAAGCACCGACTTCCCCTCCCCCACGCCGTCAGGCGTTGTCGTGCGGAGGCATTCATGATCACGCTGTGTTGGGCATCAAAAGGCGGTAGTGGCACCACGGTGGTTGCCGCTTCGATCGCATTGTCGAACGCGGGTCCCACGCTGCTGGTCGACCTCGACCGCGACCAGCCACTGGTTCTCGGCCTCGCCGAACCCGACTCGCCTGGTGTTCACGACTGGTTGGCCTCCACCGCTCCGCCTTCTCGCCTGAAGGCTCTGGAAGTAGCAGTGCGGCCTCGTTTGACCATGCTTCCGGGCGGCCGCTGGGGTACGGCCAGCCCGCAACGCTGGGAAACACTCGCTCACGCACTGGCGGTCGAGCAACGCGACGTCATCGTCGATGTGGGTACCCGTCCGCCGCCGGAAGCCCTGCAAGCGATCGCCAATCGGAGTTGGCTGGTCACGCGAGCGTGTTACCTCGCACTGCGCTCGGCAGCCCGCGCCACGGCACGCCCCAACGGAGTCGTGCTCGTCGACGAACCGGGCCGCGCCATGCGCGCGGCCGACGTCGAAGCATCGCTCGGCGCGCCGGTTGTAGCCATCGTGTTGTACGACCCGGCGGTCGGGCGCGCGGTCGATTCGGGTCTGCTCGTGTCCCGACTCCCCATGGGCCTGACCAGAGCGCTCAGGCGAGCGGCGTGAACGGGGCGACTGAACTACAGCAGCTCGACCACCTCGTCGACGCAGTGTGCCTGGCTGCCAGCAACGTACACGGCAACGTTCACACCGTTGCCGCCGAACAGACGCGCCTGTTGTTCCCGCTGATCACGGCGGCAGAGCACGCTGCGGTGGTCTCGCAGGCGGTGTCACGACTCGCGGGTCTCGACGTACTCGATCAGTTGCTGGCCGATCCGCTGGTCGACGAAGTCATGGTGAACCGGGGACGCGACGTGTGGGTCGACCGGGCTGGCTCGGTGGTGTTTGCCGGGGAGCTTCCTGCAGGAGCAATCGATGCGGTGTTGGAACGTGCGCTCGCTCCCATCGGCAAGCGACTCGACCGCGCCTCGCCGGTGGTCGACGCCCGGCTGCCAGACGGGTCGCGCCTGTGCGCTGTGGTTGCGCCGATCGCCGTCGATGGCACCACGGTGTCGATTCGCCGGCATCGAGTTCGGCGGCTCGCGCTGGAGAGCTTTTGCGGGCCGGAGGTCACGCAACTACTCGATGCCGTCGTGGCCCGCCGGGCGAACGTTCTGGTCACCGGTGCGACCTCGTCGGGCAAGACGAGCCTGTTGCGCGCCTTGGCTGATCGAGCCGGCTTCGCTGATCGGTTCGTCGTGCTGGAAGACACGAGCGAGCTCACCTTCCCCGACCGCCACGTCGTTCGATTGGAAGCCCGACCGCCAGCTGCCGACTCGGTGCGCGCTGTGCCGCTCGGCGAACTCGTTCGCACGGCGCTTCGGCTGCGACCCGACCGGCTGGTGATCGGCGAGTTCCGCGGCGACGAAGTGGTGTCGGTCATACAGGCCTTGAACACCGGCCACGACGGTTCACTGTCCACGTGCCATGCGAACACTGCGCTCGACGGGCTGCACCGAGTGGAGACCCTGGTCCTGCAAGCCGCTCCGAACTGGCCGCTTGCAGCAATTCGTCAACAGATCTCGAGATCGATCGACGTCATCGTTCACGTCGAACGCGCCGCCGATGGCGCGCGGCGCGTGGCCGAAGTCGTCGAGCCAGTCGTCACCGCTGGCGAGCCATCGACCAGACAGCTCGCCACCGCTGACCGGGTCGTCGCCGAGTTCGAACGGGCTCGCCGATGACACTCGCATCGCACACTCCGTTGATCACGTTCGCGTTGGTCCTCGCGGTCGGCGCGGCGCTCAAGCCTGGGCCGCTTCCGCGAACTCTTTACGGCACCTCTCGGTCCGATCAGCCGAGCCGGTCGGTCACCGGGTTCCCGCGCGTCCGCTGGCAGCTCCATCGCCGACCGCCCACCGCCGATGCGATGGCTGCGGCGGTGTGGTGCGACGAGCTCGCCAGATCGCTGCGCTCTGGATCCACGCTCACTGCAGCATTGCGAACGAGTCCCACCTCCCCAGGGATCGACAGCATGGTTGCCGGGATCTGCCTGTCGCTCGACCGCGGTCGTTCCACCAGCGAGGCGCTCGCACAGGCAACGTCGAGTTCCCCGCACGTCGCACTCGCGCTCACGGTGTTGCGAGCCTGCGCCGATCACGGTGGACCGGCCGCCGAGCCGCTCGACCGCGCCGCTGCCACCTTGCGAGCCCGCGCAGCAGACCGAGCCGATCGAATCACCCAGAGCGCTCAAGCGCGCATGTCGGCACTGGTGATGACGTGCTTGCCAGCAGCCATGCTCGCACTGATGCTGGTCACATCGGGCTCAGTTCGGAACGCCTCGGCGTCGCCACTCGGTGTCGCCGCCATCATCGCCGGGTCGTTCCTCAATGTCCTCGGCTGGCTGTGGATGCGCAGAACCATCGAACGCGAAGCCTCATGAGACGCGCCTTCACGCGGCGCGCCCGCCACCGCAACGTTGGGGTCCAGGCGTTGCCTGACTTCGTCGAACTCGTCATCGTTGGTATCCGCGCCGGTTTGGCACCTGCGCGTGCGGTCACTGTGGCGGCACAGCAGGCACCGGAGGGCATCCGACCAGCAGTTGACGAGGTCGTCCACCGGTTGGAGCGTGGCGCTCGCCTCGCCGACGCGCTCACGGCCATGCCCGACGTGTTGGGGAGCGCGGCGAACTCGTTCAGCGACGGGTTGGGAACAGCGGATCGGTACGGTCTGGCACTGGAACCGGTACTCGACCGCTTGGCGAGCGATGCCCTCGACCATCGCCGCCGCGAAGCCGAGCGACATTCGCGCACGTTGCCGGTTCGACTGTCGTTCCCGCTCGTCGTATGCACACTTCCGTCGTTCGTGCTCCTCGCCATTGCGCCCGCACTGTTGGGTGCCATCTCGACGCTTCGCCACTCCGGCATCTGACGCGTCCTCCCACAACCAGTTCACACCGGAGCACACCATGCCAGTCCATCCGTCACCAGCCCATCCGTCACCAGCCCGTCCGTCACCAGGCCATTCGTTCTTCATCACCCTCAAGGCGGTCGCGTTGCTGGGCCTCGATCGGCCCCACTGGCGCAGCGACCGTGGGCAAGCCACCACCGAATACGCGCTCGTTCTCCTTGCGGCCGCGCTGGTGGGCGTACTGGTCATCGGGTGGGCGACCGCCGGCGGCGGTGCAGCAGCCGTCGGCCGGTTGTTCGACACCGTCATCGAATCGGCCATCGAACAGCTGTGAGCGCGCCGGGTCGGCGGCACGTGGTCCAGCAGCCCGACGACGCGCAGCGCCACGACCGCGGGCAGGCAACGGTCGAGTTCGCGCTCGCCTTGCCGTTCGTCGTCATATTGCTGCTCGGCGTGGTGCAAGTCGTGGTGGTGGTTCGCGACCAACTCGCCGTCGGTCTGGCCGCCCGCGAAGGTGCCCGGGCCGCGAGCGTCGCCGCCGACCCGGCCGCCGCGGCGCACCTGGCCGCCACACGCGCCGTCTCGCTGTCGCCCCTCGATGTCGCCACCGTCAGCGCCGGAGGTCGGGTGACAGTCACCGTGTCGTACGTCAACGACACATCGGTCGCGCTGATCGGCCAACTCGTGGGCAACGTCGACCTCAACGCGTCCGTCACGATGTCGTACGAGCCACCGTGACGCGAGTTGTGAATTGGGAGTGCGTTGCGACTGCCCTGCGACTGCGCGCGCCAACCCCAGCGACTGACCCTCGCGACGAACGCACTAGGGTCATCGCGATGCGTCGTATGACCGCCGGCAAGCCCGCCGCCGACCCATCGGTGACCACTCGATGAAGCCGCCAGACGAAATCCTGCACATGGCGCTGCCCGACGATTGGTCAGCTGCGCGAGCCGAAGGCGAGTACCGAATCAGCACTCGCGGCCGCACGCTCGCCGAGGAGGGGTTCATCCATTGCTCGTACCCGAATCAGGTCGAGCAGGTCGCCAACACCTTCTACAGCGATCTCACGGAGCTGATCCTGCTGCACATCGACCCCGAGATGCTCGATGTCGAGGTCCGCGACGAGCCACCTGAACCGGGTTCGACCAAACTCTTCCCACACATCTACGGGCCGATTCCGCTGTCTGCCGTCATCGCGACCACCTGGTGGGAACGCGACGACGACGGCATGTGGCATCGCCCGAACACGATGTGACCGACACGTCGACCAGCGCTTAGGGAATGGCCTGCTAGGGGCCTGAGAACACGCCGCCGGTGGCGGCGTTCTCGTTGGCATAGTACGCAGCCTTCGGGTCGTAGCTGGTGGCGGCCTCTTCGTGAGACGCCAACTCGTGGCGGCCGACGACGTGCCAGTGCACCTCGTCGGGGCCGTCGGCCAGTCGGAGCGTGCGCTGGTTGACGTACATGCTCGCCAACGGGGTCCATTGCGAGATGCCGGTCGCTCCGTGCACTTGCATGGCTTCGTCGATGATCTCGCAGACCCGGATGGGCACCATGGCCTTCACCGCCGACACCCACACACGCGCTTCGGCGTTGCCGAGTTCGTCCATCGCCTTCGCAGCGGTCAGCACCATTCGTCGCATCGCTTCGATCTCGATGCGCGCCTTGGCGATCACTTCGGTGTTGCGACCGAGGTTGGCGATGCGCTTCCCGAACGCCTCACGGGTGAGTCCCCGCTTGGCCATCAGTTCCAGCGCTCGCTCTGCCACGCCCACCGACCGCATGCAGTGATGGATTCGTCCTGGGCCGAGACGCACCTGAGAGATCTCGAACCCGCGCCCCTCACCGAGCAGCATGTTCGACTCGGGCACCCGGACGTCGGTGAACCGCAGGTGCATGTGGCCGTGCGGTGCGTCGTCTTCCCCGAACACGTGCATCGGGCCGACGATCTCGACACCGGGCACATCCATGGGCACCAGGATCTGCGACTGGCGTTGGTACGTGCCGGCATCGGGGCTGGTGACCACCATGACGATCATGATTTTGCAGCGCGGGTCGCCGGCACCCGAGATGTAGTACTTCTCGCCGTTGATCACCCACTCACCGCCGTCTTTCACCGCGCGACAGGCAATGGCCTTCGCGTCGGACGACGGCACGTCGGGTTCGGTCATGGCGTACGCGGAGCGAATCTCGCCGCGCAGCAACGGCTCGAGCCATTGCTTCTTCTGCTCGGGGGTGCCGACTCGTTCCAGCACTTCCATGTTGCCGGTGTCTGGTGCCGAACAGTTCAGACACTCTGCGGCGATGGGGTTCTTGCCGAGTTCGATCGCGATGTACGCGTAGTCGAGGTTCGACAGCCCCTCACCGGTCTCGGCGTCGGGTAGGAAGAAGTTCCAGAGTCCCTGTTGCTTGGCCTTGTCTTTGATCGAGTCGAGCAGTTCGAGCTGCCCCTCGCCATATCCCCACCGCTCCGCGCGGCCCTCTCCCAGCTGGAAGAACTCGGCAGTGCGCGGCTCGACCTCGTTCGCGATGAACGCCACTACACGGTCGAACAGCGGGCGCACCGCTTCTGACATCCGGAGGTCGTACATCTCAGGCGTTGTCTTCAAACCAGTCATCAGCAAGACCCTCTCTGTGCGCGGCCCTCGCCGCGGCAGTAAATCGTCATCAACAGTCGTCGGGGTGAACTTAGAGGCTGGTGCGCGAGTGCGTCACATTGGATGCACGCTCACGGAGCGAGCGGCCGCACATATCGCTACTTGCGTCGGCGACTGCCACGTTTGTCGCCGCGTCGTAGCCACTTCTCTTGCTCTTTCTCCAAGGCAGCTTCTTCAGCGATCAGCCGATCGAGGCTGGCGAGCCGTTCTGGTGCGAGTTTGCCGTCACGCACCGCCTGCGTGACCGCGCACCCCGGTTCCTGATCATGTTTGCAGTCGCGAAACCGACACCCGTCCATGAGGTCGAACACGTCTTGGAACGCTCGCTCGATGCCATCGCCGGAGAGCCACAAACTCACCGCGCGCACACCCGGAGTGTCGATGAGCCAACCCTCGCCGGGCAGGCGTAGCAGTTGGGCCGCAACCGTGGTGTGGCGGCCGCGGTTGTCGCCCTCACGCACCGCCCCGGTGTCCATCGCGTACTCGGCCAGCAATGCGTTCACCAACGTCGACTTCCCCACGCCAGATGCGCCGAGGAAGGCCAGCGTGCCATTGCCGCTGGCGTAGTCACGCAGCTGTTCGATGCCGATCTGTTGTGTTCCGCTGGCCAGGTGCACCGGCACTCCGAGGGCAACTTCGGCAAGTTCGGCTCGGGCAGGTTCGGCGTCGTCGATCGTGTCGACCTTCGTCAACACCACGACGGGCAACGCTCCCGAGTCGAACGCCAACACCAACTCGCGTTCCAGGCGACGCTGGTTGGGAGGATTTCCGAGCGAGTGCACGA
>DATKCX010000050.1:0-7172 GCA_035512975.1 Ilumatobacter sp. | reverse complement strand
GTACTGCGGCTCGAAGGTCGTCGGCGCTGATCGGCATGTGGCGACTGTAGATCAGCGGCGGCCGGGAACGGTCTGCTGACCTGGGCGCTCGGCTGGATACAGTCTTGGCTGATGCAAACGAGCCCGTTTGGTCGACTCCTGTCGGCGCTGATCACCCCATTTGATGCTGCCGGCGCTGTCGATTACGACGTTGCCCAACGGCTCGCGAAGCACCTCGTCGCCGCCGGCCACACAGCGCTGGTCGTGTGCGGCACCACCGGCGAAGCTCCCACGCTCTCAGATGACGAGAAGCTTGGCATGTTCGCGGCCGTCGTCGAAGCGGTCGATGTGCCGGTCATTGCGGGAACCGTCGGCTACAGCACAGCGCACTCGATCGAGCTCACGCTGCAGGCTGCGAAGTTGGGCGTCCACGGAATCCTGACACTGTGCCCGTTCTACAATCGCCCGTCCCAAGCGGGAATCGAAGCGCACTTCCGGGCGATCGCCGAAGCGTGCGACCTGCCCCAGATCATCTACGACATTCCGATCAGAACCGGCCGCAAGGTGTCCTCCGAGGTGCTCGTTCGCCTCGCCCATGACGTCGGCAACATCATCGGCGTGAAAGACGCGGCGGGAAATCCTGGCGAGACGGGTCGACTGATCGCCTCCACACCCGACGACTTCATCGTGTACTCCGGCGACGACTTGATGACGCTGCCACTGCTGGCGGTTGGCGCAGTTGGCGTGATCGGCGTGGCCACCCATTGGACGGGCCCTGATCACATCGAGATGTTCGACGCCTTCGACCGTGGCGACCATGTCGGCGCACGGGCGGCGAACGCTCGAATGCTGCCGAGTTTTGAATTCGAAACGGGCGATCTCGCCCCCAATCCGATTCCCGTCAAGGCGATGCTCCGGCACCTCGGGTGGGACGTCGGCCAATGTCGTCTGCCGCTCGGTGATGCACCAGAGTGGGTCGACGCCCGAGCACCCGAGGTGTGGGCTGCGCTGAGCGCTGCCCGACCAACAACGAATGAGGCTTCCCATGGCTAAGTCAGCCGCGTCCACGTCAGCATCGTCACAATCTCCTGCAAAATCTGGGGCAACATCTCCGGCGGTCCGCGTCATCTTCCTCGGGGGTCTCGGTGAGATCGGGCGGAACTGCATGGTGATCGAGCAGGGCACCGGCGATGACCGCGCCATCATGCTCATCGACTGTGGGCTGATGTTTCCCGACGCAGACATGCACGGCATCGACCTCGTGCTGCCCGACTTCACCTATCTGCGCGAGCACGCCGACCACATCATTGGGCTCATCGCCACGCACGGCCACGAAGATCACGTGGGTGGCATCCAGTACCTCCTCCGAGACGACGGCATCGGAGCCGCTCGAAGCACACCCCTGCCGATGTACGGTGCGGCGCTGGCGCTCGGGCTCGCGCGTAACCGCATCGAGGAGGCCGGCTTGCTCGGCCGCGTCAAGATGACGGCGGTCGCCGACAACGCCGTCATCACGGTCGGTCCGTTCGAGGTGGAGTTCATCCCGGTCACGCATTCCGTGCCGCACGCCCACGCCATTGCGGTGCACACGTCGCAGGGTCTGATCCTCCATTCGGGCGACTGGAAGCTCGATCTCACCCCGGTCGACGGCCGCCGCACCGATCTCGGACGCATCGGCCAACTCACAGCGGGGCGCGGCGTTCGGCTGTTGATGGGCGACTCGACCAACGCCGAAGAGCCGGGCTACGCCCCGAGCGAGACCTCGATCGGCCCGGCGCTGAGATCGCTCTTCAACGACAACCGCGACCGTCGCATCATCACGGCGAGCTTCGCCAGCCACCTCCATCGCATTCAGCAGATCGCCGACGCCGCGGTCGACTCCGGCCGCAAGATCGCCACCCTCGGGCTCAGCATGCGCAAGAACGTCAAGCTCGGCATCGAGCTCGGGGTGATCAGCATCCCGGCGTCGTCCATCATCGACATCGACGACATCGACAATTACGAACCCGGCGAGATCTGCGTCATCTCCACCGGGTCCCAGGGTGAGCCGATGGCTGCGCTGTCGCTGTTGGCCCGTGGCGAGAACCGCTTCATCAAGCTCGGCGAACACGACACCGTCATCCTGTCGAGCCACGCGATCCCCGGCAACGAGGGCAACGTCAACAAGGTGATCGATGGGCTGCTCCGACGCGGTGCCGAGGTGGTGCACTCCGGGGTGATGGACGTGCACGCCACCGGCCACGCCCAGGCCGACGAGATCAAGACCTACCTGTCGTTGGTGGGGCCCGAGTTCTACGTGCCGATCCATGGTGAATACCGTCACATGGTTGCCAATGCCAAGCTGGGCGAACTCATGGATGTCGCGAAGTCCAACGTTCTGCTGTGCGAAGACGGTGACGTCATCGAATTGACCGACGCCGGTCTGGCCCACGTCGGGCGCGTGCCGTCTGGGTACGTGTACGTCGACGGCATCGTCGGCGACGTCGGCCAAGGGGTCATCCGCGACCGTCGTGTCCTCGGAGAAGAGGGTGTCGTGGTGGTCGTCGTCACCCTCGACATGCAAACCGGCAAGGTGTTGGTAGGCCCCGACATCATCACCAGGGGATGGGTGTACGCACCCGAAGCAGAGTTGCTGCTCGACGAAGCATGCGAAGTCGTGCAACGCGCCGTCGAGTCGGCTCTCGAAAAGGGCGAACGCGACGTCGAAGCGCTCGAACGCGACGTCCGACGTGCTGCCGGCAAGTTCGTGAACGAACGTACGAAGCGGCGGCCCATGATCGTCCCCGTCGTGATGGAGACGTGAAGCAACCCGTTCGGTGTCGTCGCCGAGGCATCGCCGCGGTCGCAGCAATTGCGTTCAGCGCGCCATTCGTGCTGTCGGCCTGCGACGGCGGAGCGGTCGATCAGGAAGTGGCCGAAGATGGGCCGGTGGAACCTGCACCTGAACCGTTGGTCGCAGACATCGGGGCGGCGATCGCCGCAGTCGAAGCGTGGTACGGCGGCCCCCAGGAGTTCTTCGAGGTGAGCGCCACGTTGCAACAGGTCAGCGTGATCGTCGCCGTCGATGACGGAGAGGTTGCCGAACAAGCGTTTTTCGTGGGTGGCGAGTTGGTCGAACCGGCACCGATCGTCGACGCGGCTCCTGCGGGTGCGACGTTCACCGCCAGCGAGGTGTCGTTCGATCCAGAGACCATCTTCGATGGCATCGCCGAGGAGTTGGAACACCCGGTGCTGATCGATTTTGCGATCACCGGAGCGCCGAACGGCGTCATTTACGACGCGACGGTCGCCAGCGATGAGGGTGGCGTGCTGCTCGTGTTGTTGGGGCCAGACGGCGAAGTCGAAGCAGTCCAGGCGAGCTGACCCCGAGATTGGTACCTTGGAAGGTGCCATGAGTAGCCGGGGCCCGTCGAATCAGCCGAAGAAGACCAACGGGCGCTCGGCGTCACCGACTGGTTCGTCCCGTGCTGGTTCGTCCCGTGCTGGTTCGTCCCGCGCCGGAACCGCACGGTCCGGATCGCCGTCAGGGAGTCGCCGCGGCTCTGGCTCGGCACAACTCCGCACCGCCGTCGAAGGTCGCGAGCACGAGTACCTCGGGCTGGGCCTCATCGCCATCGGGGCGTTGCTCGCACTCGCGATCTATTTCGGGCTCGCTGGCATCGTCGGCGACGGCGTCGAAGCGTTCGTCGGTTGGTTCTTCGGGTTGGGTCGCTTCATCCTGCCGGTGGTGCTGGTCTCTTCCGGCGTGGCGCTGGTTCACAAAGGGCAGTCGTCGAGCCCGGTCAAGCTCGCACTCGGCTGGGGGTTGATCGGTGCCGCGGTGTTGGGAATGCTCCACATCGTGCGGTCGCCCGACTCGCTCAGCGATCTCGATGCTGTCAGCGAGGCCGGCGGATGGATCGGTGCGCTCCTCGCCATGCCGCTCGAGGCGCTCGTCGCGTCGGCCGGCGCGGTCGTGGTGCTGATCGTGGTGTTTCTCGGCGGAGTGATGCTGGTCACCAGCACGTCGCTCAAGACGATGGCCGAAAACACCGGACGCAGCGTCGGCGTCGTGGCGCGCCCCATCGGACGCGCCGCCAAGAAGGCAATCTCCGACCTGTCGACGCTGTCGAGCGATCGTGCCACCGACGGCTCCGTCGTCACCGACGGCGGGCGCAACCGTGGTTCGGCACGCGACGAGAGCGGTGGCCAAGCTGCCGGGGTTGCGTTGTACAACGGGGCCGAAGATGACGAGCACCTGTTCGTCACCGGCGATCCGCTGGCGAACGGGGCGAAAAAGAAGCGCAAGTCCACGCTGGCCGCCCCAACTGGTCAGGCGGCGTTGCCGCTCGATGCCACGCAGGTGGGGGAGTGGTCGCTGCCGCCACTCGGCTACTTGGAGCAAGCCGGCGAACAGGCCGTCAACATGGTCGAGATCGAAAAGCGCGGGCAGACGCTGCAAGAGTCACTCGCCCAACACGGTGTCGAGACCGAACTGATCGGTATGACCGTCGGGCCGACCGTGACGCGTTACGAACTCGAACTGGGCGCGGGGGTGAAGGTGGCGCGCATCACCAGCCTGCAGAAAGACATCGCCTACGCCATGGCGGCCGTCGACGTGCGCATTCTCGCGCCGATTCCTGGTCGGTCGGCGATCGGCGTCGAAGTGCCGAACCACCAACGCCAACTCGTGGCGTTGGGTGACCTCTTGGTGTCACCGGAAGCGATCGCGGCGAAGCACCCGCTCGAGGTAGCGGTCGGCAAGGACATCGCTGGTAGAGCGGTGTTCCTCGATCTCGCCACCACGCCGCACCTGCTGATCGCTGGTGCCACCGGTGCCGGCAAGTCGTCGGGTATCAACTGCATCATCACGTCGCTGCTCATGCGCTCCACGCCGGATCAGGTTCGCCTCATTCTGATCGACCCGAAGCAAGTGGAGATGGGTCAGTATCAACGGCTGCCGCATCTGCTCACACAGCCGGTGACCAACCCCAAGAAGGCCGCCAACGCACTTGGTTGGGCCGTCAAGGAGATGGAGAACCGGTACGACGTGCTGTCGGAGGTCGGCTTCCGCGACATCACCGGGTACAACGCGGCGTTCGCCAAGGGTTCGATCGAACCGCCGCCCGGGGTGGCAGCCGAGGACTCGCCGTACCAGCACATGCCCTACATCGTGGTGGTGGTCGACGAACTCAACGACTTGATGATGGTCGCAGCTCGCGACGTGGAAGAGTCGATCACGCGCATCGCCCAAAAGGCCCGAGCGGTGGGCATCCACTTGATCATCGCCACCCAGCGCCCGTCGGTGAACGTCATCACCGGCGTCATCAAAGCGAACGTTCCGGCGCGCATGGCCTTTGCCGTGTCGTCGCTCACCGACAGTCGCGTGATCCTCGACCAGCCTGGTGCCGAAAAGCTGGTCGGCAAAGGCGACATGCTTCTGCTGCCAGGCAACTCGTCGGTGCCGAACCGTATCCAAGGCTCGTTCGTGAGCGAGGAAGAGGTGCGCAAGGTCGTCGCCCACTGGCGCGCGCAATCGCCGGAACCGATCTATTCCAGCAATGTCGAGGGCGACGAAGAGTCCGGTGGGTCCGCAGGGGTCCAGCTCGGTGACTTCGCCGGTTCTGTGCAGGGCAGTGGTCCTGCTGGTGGCGGCGGCAGTGCCCGTTCGACCGGGTTCGGGAGTGGCACCGATGCGCTCGATGTCACGTCCGACGCTTACTCGTTCTCGGCTGGTGTGGAAGACGAAGACACCGTGATGATGCGGCAGGCGATGGAGCTCATCGTTCGCAGCCAGCTCGGTTCCACGTCGATGTTGCAGCGCAAGCTGAGCGTCGGGTTCGCACGTGCCGGCCGAATCATGGACTTGCTGGAACAGCGCGGGGTGGTCGGCCCGTCGGAAGGCTCAAAGGCCCGAAAAGTGTTGATGACCGTGGAGGAGTTCGAACTCCTCCAACAGAACGGCAACCTGTAGCGAGCTCTCGTCCCAGTAGGTCGTCGCCCGGCGGTGCCAGGGAATTGTGGCGCGGCTATGGTGCGGTCATGCGAGACACAGTCTGGGGGCGCGTTTCGAGATGACGATGAAGCAGCTCTCCGGCCTCGACGCGTCGTTCTTGTACATGGAGTCGGCCACCACGTACGGCCACGTGAACGGGCTCGCCGTGTACCAACGACCGTCAGACGACTTCGACCCGTACACCGTGGTCCGGGATCGATTCAACTCGTTGATCGGTCATGTCGAACCGCTCCGGCGGCGAATCGTCGAAGTGCCCTTCGGCCTCGACCACCCGTACTGGATCGATGACCCCGACTTCGACCTCGATTTCCACATTCGCCAGATCAGCATCTCGCCGCCCGGCAACGTCGACCAGCTGGGCGACCAGGTGGCGCGCATCGTCGGTCGTCCGATGGACCGCTCGCGCCCGCTGTGGGAGGCGTACGTCATCGAAGGTCTCGGCGATGGTCGGTGGGCGCTCCTCACCAAGTTCCATCACGCCACCATCGACGGTGCGGCGGGCGTGATCCTGTTGAAGCTGTTCACCGACGAACGCGCCGACACCGAGTGGACGGTGCAGCCGACGGCGTGGACGCCCGATGCGATGCCCCGCACGGGTGAGTTGCTGAAACTCACGGCGTCGGCTCTCGTGAACAACCCGGTGAAGGCTGCCCGTCTCCAGTTGCGGCTGGCGCGCAATCTGGCCGAGGTGGCCGGTCTCAACACCGTCAGCGGCGTGATCGACAAGTCGCGCAGTGCGATCGCATCGGCGGCCGGTCGATCGGAAGACTCCGAGCGAGTGTCCAGCCAGCTCAAGCGAGTGGTGATGCCGCTCAGCTCGGCACCACCCACTCCGTGGAACAAGCGCATCGGTCCGCATCGCCGATTTGCCATGCGCACCGTGGCGCTGAGCAACATCAAGGCGTTGAAGGACGCGACGGGCGGCACGGTGAACGACGTCGTCATGGCCGTCTGCGCCGGCGCGTTGCGGGAGTACCTGATTCGTCACGATGCGTTGCCGGACGAACCGTTGCGGGCGATGGTGCCGGTGTCGATTCGTACCGGTGTGGAAGAGGACCCGTGGACGAATCGGGTGTCGTCGATCATTGCGGTGTTGCCGACCGATTGCGACGATCCGATCGAGCGGGTGCGTCGTTGTCAACAAGCCATGGTGGATGCCAAGACACAACTCAACTTGGTGCCCGCCGACACGTTGATG
>DATKCX010000049.1:0-7578 GCA_035512975.1 Ilumatobacter sp. | reverse complement strand
CACCGTTGCGGCGTGAACTCGCACCCGAACCTCGCCGACGCCCGCGTGCTCCTCGGACAGGTCGAACATCGTCAAGACGTCCGGCCCTCCGAATTCGAACACACCAACTGCTTTCATTTCAACTCCTCAATCTGGGTGGTTCCCACCACGTAGTGACACCGACGGTGCCGATTTCAGGCGCCTTCGGCGACGACTGAAAGGTCATCACGCCCTCTGGAACGGCAGCCTCGGTCCCAGGCAGATGACGTTCGAGCGGAGCTCGCCCCCCTCGCCGATCCCAAAGATGTCGACCACGAGACCGACCTCGTCCGACCCTGCCCGTGACCCTTCGAACTCGGCGTAGCACACATCGGCAGCAACGCCGATGTTGAGCAGGCGGAGCCGTGGTTGCCGCTCGAATTGCGTTTGGTAGAACGCGAGGATTTCCTCCGTGCCCTCGTGGCGACCCCGGGCGGGGTGCTGGACAAAACCGTCGGGTGCGAACAACGCCGTCACGGCGGCGAAGTCGTTGTCGTTCACTGCAGATTCGTAGTTCTCGGCGACTCTTCGAGCGATTGTGGTATCGAGCCTGGTCATTGCGCCCCCAGAGGATAATCGACTAACTTGAGCGTAAAATTTGCCACCGTAGCACGCTCGGCGGATCGATATTCGTGCCAAACCCGGCTACGCCAAGCAACAGGTTCTGCCCTGGCGAGCTGTCACGTTCCGGTTCCCGACCTTGGAGGGTCTTCACCATGTCCACATCGTTCCGCCTCCTGATGTTTCTCAACCCCGTCGAGGGACGCGAGGACGAGTTCCACGAGTGGTATGAGACGACGCATCTCGACGATGTCCTCCGTACCGCCGGGTTTCACGCAGCTCAACGGTGGGGCCTCGAAGAGGTGCGCGGTGGCATGGACATGCCACTCAGCCACCTCGCGATCTACGAGGTCGAGGCCGACAGCGCCGCCGAGGTGTTGGCCCGCCTCGACAGCACGCGCGGCGAGCGCGCTGGCACCGACACGATCGACAGCGCAAACAGCGCCGTCTGGCTCTTCTCTGCCTTGGGCGAGCGGCACGCCGTGGATCTCTGATCTCGGGAGCCGAAACATCGTCGACCGGCATCGGGTGGTGCCGGACCATTGAGGGAATGGTGTCCGTGGGACTGCAACACGGCATGCGTGAGCTGCAACGCTTGCTGTGATGACTGAAAATTTCCCCCTACCGTACGTGTCCAACGATCTGAGCGGGCGTGTGGCGCTCGTGACTGGTGCGAGTTCGGGGCTCGGTCGTCGCTTCGCGCTCACGCTCGCCGCTGCCGGCGCAAGGGTGGCTGCCACCGGGCGTCGCGTCGATCGATTGGAGGAAGTGGCTGCGGAGATCGAAGCCAGCGGCGGGACCTGCGTGCCCATCGCGCTCGACGTCACCGATGCGGACTCGATCACCCAGGCGGTCGCACGGGCCAACCACGAACTCGGGCTCGTCGACATCCTCGTCAACAACGCCGGGATCCCCGACGCGCAGCGTGCGCACAAGATGTCGCTGGAGCTTACCGACGCCGTACTCGACACGAATCTGCGCGGTCCGTGGTTGCTGTCCAACGAGGTGGCGCGCGGCCTCATCGCCGCTGAGCGACCCGGATGGATGGTCAACATCTCCTCGATGGGGGCGTTCAACTACGCTGGAAACGGCTCCGCGCTGTACTCAATCTCGAAGATGGCGATCCACCGGATGACGGAGGTGCTCGCGGTGGAGTGGGCTCGTTATCACATCAACGTCAACTGCATCGCGCCGGGCGCTTCCTCGTCGGAGATGATGGATGGAATGCTGAGCCGCATGGGCGACATCACCCAGCACTTCCCGCGCAAACGCCTGCTCGACCCAGCGCTGTTCGACTCGACGCTGCTGTACCTCGTCTCCCCCGCGGCCGAGGCGGTGACCGGTACGACCATCAAGGTTGACGACGGCCAGGGTTCGCGCTAACTGTGGTGCCGTCGAGATCGTGAGCACTTGGTAAAGCCGTAGGCGGCGACCTGCAATCCCCGCCCGTAGCGATGGTTGATCGTGTTGTGCAGCCTCACGGTGATTGCTTCCCGGTTCGTGGTGTAGAGGGTTGTGCGTTCCCTGAAGCTGTTGGCAGTTCACTTGCAAGGGTCCAGCAAGGATTGCATCTATTTACCCACAAGTAAGTTGTGCAGTAAGATTCTCTCTGTCAATGCCACGTTCGCCGCCAGGCGTCACCGCATCGGCTCCGGCGCACACGTTCGCAACATGACGCAATCCCGAGAGAGGTAGTCACACATGCCATCCGAAGATGCTGCGTCCGCCACCAGCGGCTCACTGTTGTTCGTCAACGGGTGCGGATACGTGCCGCTGCAAGTTCTGAGGATGGCACGACCGCTACGCAGAAGCTGTGGTGGCGGTGAAGTGCGACCACTACACCCACGATGGGCGCTGTCAGCCCTACACCCCGCTCGGCACCATGGATTGAAAGGGGGATGGGGAAACCGGACCGCACAGCGGATCCGGGACCTCTGACTTCCAATGACGATGGATGACGGTGACGTTGAGAGCGCTGTCAACCGATGGTCCGACGCTCTCCACCGAGAGGCATCGACCGCTTGCGGCGAGTTGGACGACTTCGGCAACGGCGACTACAGAACGGGCCTACAGGTCTTGCTGCAGGCTGCACTGTCGAGCCCCGGTGCCGGTGAGCTCCTGACCGACCGGGTCCACAACACTGCCCGGTCCGCGCTGCAGGCTCGCCTGTATGCCGAGGCAGCCTGGAAGGCGCACCCCGGCGTGCGGGACAACGATCTCGTACGCCCGCTCGTGATCACGGGGCTGCCGCGGTCGGGGACAACGGTCATGCACCAGATGCTCGCCAACGACGAGCAGTTTCAGTTCGTCCCGCAGTGGCTTTCTGAGCATCCGATGCCACGGCCTGAGCCGGAATCGTGGCCTGAATTCGAGGCCTATCGAACTGCCGTTGCGTCGCGATCTGTATCGGGTCCCGACCTGGTCCACGATGTTCCCCCCGAAGCTCCGACAGAGTGCATAGCGATGCTCAGACAAAGCTTTGTGTCGACCTTCTGGGCTGTGAACATGCCGCTGCCGGGTTATGCCGACTGGTTCTGGGAACAGGACGAAACCGCGTCGTACGCTCGGTACAAGGACGTTCTTCGTCTCTATGGCACCCACACCACGGAGCGCACCTGGCTCCTCAAGAACCCGAGCCACACGATCGGGATGCGGGCGCTTCTCAGAGCCTTTCCGGATGCCTGTGTCGTTGAGCTGCGGAGAGATCCCGTCGAGACGATCTCGTCTGGAGCCAGCTTGATCTCTAGAAGGTGGCCGGCCGACATCTGGCCCCCGGAGGAGATCGGCAGGCATCGCCTCGAAAGCTGGAGCCGCGCTGGCATGAGGTGTGCCGAGGCACACGCGGACCATGCGGAAAGCTTCCACGTCGTGCGCTACGAGGATTTGATCGAAGATCCCTTTGCGGTTGCACAGGCGATCTACGAGCGTTTCGATCTCTCGATGAGCACTCGGGCGGCAGCGACGATGCGGGAGTGGATCGTGCAACTTCCGCAACATCAGCATGGTGTACATAGTTACACCCCAGAGAAATTCGGCTTGTCCAGAGAGGGAATATTGTCGGCTTTTGAGGGAGTGCTCGAATCGTGGAAGCTTCGGCGATGATCCCGGATTCAGACCGGGCAGCGCTCAAGGATTCGTGGTCGAAATACTGTGACACCCTGAAGGAGTCGGGTCTTCGTCATATCGAGGATCGAGCAGAAATCGATGTGGACAACCCACAGGAACTGGCTGAGCTCGTGCGCGCGATCGCTCGAATGAGCCTCGCCTCACTTCAGCACAGGCTGGACTTCAATGATCCCGACTTCCCGGTATTCTTCAGGCAGCTGGACGATCGGTTCAAGCACAACGGGCCGGATACCTTTGTCAATTATTATTCGGCTCCATATCGTGGCACTGCGACCTACCGAATCCGGGGGAATCACCACGGGCGCCCTTTCAACGTTGGACCGCTGTGGTCTGTTCGCGGTATGGAGATCAACGCCGATGGCAGCTACGAAATCGTGGCGAGCGCGCAGGAGCAGCCCGGAAACTGGGTGAAGCTAGACCCCAACGTCCAATCGGGTGTCGTCGTACCCAAGGACCAGCCTGGACCGGGTGGATCGAACGGTCTTGGCGGTCGCTGGTACCACATCGATCCCGAGGACGATCGACCGGGTCAGCTGACCATCGAACGTGTCGACCCTTCGGCTCCGCTGTTGCCCCGGACGTTGTCACCCGACCTGTTGTGCGAGCAGATCGACTCCGCAACTTCGCTGATCGCAGCGATGGCTGAATGGCACCCGCAGAGGTGTCAGCGGATTCGGGACACGTATGCGCCGAACGAGATCGCGGCGCCGAGCCAGCTTCCGCCGGGCAAGCCGGAGATGGCTGTGCGCCCTGGGAACCCGCTCTACTACGGAGTCTGCGCCTACGTGCTCGAGCCGGAGGAGGCGCTGGTCGTCGAATCCGATATTCCCGACTGTGACTATTGGAGCTTCACGCTGAACAATCCGTGGTGGGAGGGGGGCGACTACCAGCATCGACAGCAGAGCATCGGCAACAAGGGGGCCTACCTGGATGCGGACGGCAAATTCCGAGCGGTGATATCCAGCCAGGATCCGGGGCTTCCCAACTGGCTCGATACGGGCGGAAGTCGACGCGGATTCTTGTTCTATCGATGGTGGTGGCCCAAGGCGTTGGAGCCGGCGGAAGGCAGTACGTGGCCCGTCGAGGGCGATGGTCTACCGACGCCGTCGGTCACCCTCACGAACGTCTCCGACGTCCGCGAGCTCTTCCCGAACCAGCATCCGACGATCGACGAATCGGCCCGACGTGCTCAGCTCGCGGCTCGGCGGACGTGGCTTGCCAAGAGATGGCAACAGTGAGCGAGAACGTGTCGCCTCGCAGCCTCCGCGGGCTGGAGACTGGTGCGGTCGGTTTTGGTGCGGCTCGGGTGACGACCGATCCTGACAGCGTTGCTCTGGTGAATGTGGCGCTGGACAGGGGTGCATCCCTCCTCGACACCGCCGATTTTTACGGACCGTTCACCAACGAGATTGCCCTGGGTCACGCGATCGAGGGCCGCCGCGACCAGGCGGTGATCACCACGAAGGTGGGCATGGTTCGAGTGGGGCAGGACCCACATGACATCGCCCTCAACGGGCAACCCGACCACGTGCGGCACTCTTGCGATGGCTCCTTGAAGCGGCTCGATGTCGACCACATCGATCTGTACCTGCTCCACCGAGTTGATCCCGCCGTACCGATCGAGGAGACGTTCGGCGCGATGGCAGACCTCAAAGAAGCGGGCAAGGTCCGCCACATAGGACTCTGTTCGATGGACGTGGAAACTCTTTGTCGAGCGGAAGCAGTGCATCCCATTACCGCTGTGCAGGTCGAGCTCTCCCTCTTCACGCGTGATGCGCTCGTGGAGGTGGTCCCGTGGTGCGACGTTCGTGGAATCGGGGTCATCGCTCACAGCCCGCTCGGGCGCGGGATTCTCGGGGGCAGCATTCGTGACACGTCGGATCTGGATTCCCGTTCCGCGCTGACGAGGCATCCGCGCTACGGCCCCGAGGCTTTGGCGCACAACGTACAGATCGTCGAGAGTGTCGGAGTGGTGGCGGACCGGTTGGGCGCGACCACCGCGCAGGTGGCGCTGGCTTGGCTCTTGGCCCAGAACGAGCGCATCGTTCCGATTCCTCGGACCACCAACATGAGCCGCTTGCACGCGAACCTCGATGCTGGAGGGCTCAGGCTCACTCAGGCCGACCTCGACCTCCTGGACGCTCTGCCTAGCCCGGTTGGGTCCCATCTGTTCCAGCCCGGAAGCTTCTATTGAAACAACCACTCGCTCGACTCGTATGAGGTAGTCACCGTGAACTGACTGACCCTCCAACCAGCTACCTTGTGTTTACTCGGGAGTAGTGTACGGTCCGGGCGTACTTCACGGTACGAGCGATGCGGGGCGTCACTACATCGCGCCGACGCATCCGTTCGCATCACGGAGCAACCCTGAGAGAGGTAGTCACACATGCCCGCCGAGCCGGTCCCCGCAATCGAGTCCGCCGACTTCGTGGTGGTCGGGTTCGGCGCCGCCGGCGCAGCGGCCGCGATCCACGCCGCCGACCTCGGCGCCGATGTCGTCGTCCTCGAGAAGCAGCCCGAGTCGTGGCACACCCCGAGCACGCGCGCGTCCGGCGGCCAGGTGATGGTCGTCTCCGATCCGGAGCGGGCGCTGGTGTACTTCGACCGGTGCGCGGGAGGGCTGATTCCTCGCGCGATCTCGAAGGCGTGGGCAGATCGCGCCGCCGACCTCATCCCGTGGCTCGAGAGCGCCGTGGGGGTGGAGATGACTCGTGTGACGGGCGCCGAACACCCGGACTGGGACGGCGCCGACGCGGTGTCCGCCTACGGAACGAAGGAGTCGTTCCCGTGGGGTGAGCAGTCGAGGGAGAAGATGATGACCATGACGCCCGCAGACCGCGCTGCGAACCCCGTCCCCCGCGGCGGCGCATCGCTCTTCGCGGCGCTCGAAGCTGCCGTCAAGCGTCGGGACCGCATCCGCGTCCTGTACGAGCACCCCGCGACCCGCCTCGTCCAGGGATCTGATCACAGGATCGTCGGCGTCGAGGCGAGCACGCCAGACGGGCCGGGCAGCTTCGACGCGCGCAAGGGAGTCATCCTGACCTGTGGCGGCTACGAGTACGACGAGGAGATGAAGACCAACTACCTGCGTGCTGCGCCGATGTACTTCTACGGCTCTCCGATGAACACAGGCGACGGAGTGCGCATGGCTCAGGCTGTCGGCGCCGACCTGTGGCACATGAACTCGATGATCGGTCGCGCGATCGCCCACTTCGAGCTCGACGGCAAGGACTACAACTATTCCGTCGACATCAATCTGGGCGGCTACGTCTTCGTGGACAAATACGGCGAGCGGTTCACGAACGAGCACATGCAGGCGATGCTCCGCCACGACTTCTACTACGAGCTCACCCACTATGACGCAGGCAGGTCTGAGTACCCGCGCATCCCGTGTTACTGGTTCTTCGACGAACGGCGGATGTCCGCGGCCCCGATCCCGGGTGGGACCGGTGCCGCCGGGCCGCACCGGTACAAGTGGAGCCGTGACAACGAGATCGAGATCGAACGCGGGTGGATCCACCGCGGAACGGACCTCGAGGACGTCGCTCGTCGAGCAGGCATCGCCGACCCAGCGCGAGCCGCAGAGACGATCCGGGAGTACAACGACGCCTGTCGTGTCGGCACCGACCCGCTCGGACGCCCTGCGGAGTCGCTGGTCGCGCTCGACTCGCCGCCGTACTACTGCATGGCGATGTGGCCGGGCGGACCCAACACCAGCGGCGGGCCGCGACGCAACGAGCACGCGCAGATCGTCGACGTGTTCGGCCAGCCGATCCCTGGCTTGTACGAGGCGGGCGAGCTCGGCGAGGCGGTCGGCGCCCTCTACCCCGGCAACGGCGGGAACATCTCCGACGCGCTGTGCTTCGGGCGCGT
>DATKCX010000048.1:0-5498 GCA_035512975.1 Ilumatobacter sp. | reverse complement strand
GTGTAAGGTGTGACATATGGCCAACCGCTCGGGACAGCCCGACCCCGTCGCCGCCTGGCGGTCGATGCTCCTCGCTCACAGCCGCGCCCTGAGAGCCATCGAATCCGAGCTCGAAGCCTCGGGGGCGATCCCGCTCACCTGGTACGACGTCCTGCTCGAACTCAACGGCGCGGACGGCCGTCTGCGCATGCAGGAACTCGGCGATCGCGTCGTGCTGTCGCGCACCCGCGTCAGCCGCCTCGTCGATGAACTGGAACGCCGAGGACTCGTCACCAGGGAGCCCGACGAAGCAGACGGAAGGGTGACGTACGCTGCGATCACCGCAGCAGGCAAGAAGGTGCTGCGCTCCACCGCACCCCTGTACCGGCGCGGCATCGAGGAGCACTTCACCCGCCACCTCACCACCGATGAACAGCAGATCGTCGCAGCAGCACTCAGCCGCGTCGTCGATGCGCACCAACCCGTCGCCGAGCCGAGGCGGCGATGACAGACCACACCGAAGTCGAGATCGTCGACTCGGGCGACGAACCACATCGGATCCTCGACGCCTGCGCCGACCTCGACGTCTGAGCCATCGCACTGACGCACAAGCACTGGGACCACGTCCGGGCACTCCCCGACTTGCCCACGATCATCGACTCGATCAACCACAACCTGTTCCCCCTCCCGCACCACGCACGTCCACCCCGGCCACGGGGGCGCAAGCGCTCAGCTCCGCACCATGGCTGGTTGGCAGGCACTGCACTCACGAACTGCTGCCCCGGTGATGGCTGACCAACGGCGGCACCTTGACGCCCGACGCGCTGTGTCGCCTTGCCGCCCTTGGATCGGGTCGTGGTGCACATGTCGGTCGTGAGGTCGCACACACAGCCCGCATCGACAAGCGGTCCACGAGAGTCTCGATTCCCCCGTCGACTGGGCGGCTATCTGGGTTGCTTCGAGCGGCCGCCTTCTTGCCCGCTGGCTGCGGGCATCTCTGGGTCGATTGGGAAGGCGGCGGCACTACCTCGGATAACGCGCCGGTTGATGAAACAGTTCGACCACGACGCCGCCGAGTCGCATCCGAAACACAACGATCGACACACTTCCGCAGGGCCGGATTTGCCGGGCTGCCGTGACGATCACAACCGGCAGCGTTTCGGGGCGGTCAGGTGATCCAGGGGGTGACGAGATCGGTGATCGACTCGGTCAGTGTCATCTGGAGGAACGGCCCGAATGACACCCGGTGCACGCCCATGGCGCGCAGGTCGTCGAGGGAGCCGGCAGTCGAGCCGTTGACCGGGTGGGCAATGAGGTTGATCGGTCCCGTGAGCTCGTCGAGCAGTGTCCGCACCGCAGCGGCATCGGGTGCCCGAACGGGGTAGACGCATCGGGCGCCGGCCTCCTCGCACGCCCGTAGACGACGGATCGCTTCGGCGAGCGGATCGTCGAACACCTCGGTTCGCCCCAGAAAGGCGTCGGTGCGGGCGTTGACCACGAGTGGGAGTCCGGCGGCGTCCGCAGCGGACCGGAGTGCCCCGATGTAGTCGGCGTGCTCAGCGACCGAGCGCAGACGCTTCTCGCTGTGGACGGTGTCTTCGATGTTGATACCGACGGCACCGGCGTCGAGGATCCTTTCGACGAGCTCGGCAGCGGCGGTGTCGTAGCCGGACTCCATGTCGGCGCTCACAGGCACGTCGACCGCGGCGGTGATGCGACGGATCCCGTCAAGGGCGTCTTCGAGGGACATTGCCTCGTTGTCGCCCTGCCCGCGCGAATCTGCGAGGGGGTGGCTGCCGATCGTCAACGCGGGAAATCCGGCGGCGACGACCGCGTTGGCCGACCAAGCGTCCCACACCGTCGGGAGCACCAGCGTGGTGCCCGAATGATGGAGATCGAGCAGTTGCTGAGCACGAGTCGCGAGGTCTGCCATGACACCATCGTGCCAGACCGAGAACCGAGTTGGCGCAGTTCGCGCCAGACATCGACGTGGTGCCGTAACCGTGAGTGGGTCTCCCGGACTACTACGAGCTGGGTCCCTTGGAGAACATTCAGACCGACTTTCAGCGGGTGTGGACACCGACCGAGGTACTGGCGCTGGTGCCAACCGAGCGGACTCCTGCAGGTAACCGCATCGCCACCTTCGTCCCCGACATCGGGCTGTCCTTCAACCAGATCCTCGTCCTCGCCGACGAGCCCACGCTGTTCCACCTCGGCATGCGCGCCCTGTTCCCCGCCGTCAGCGAGGCCGTGGCCACCGTGCTCCCGCTCGATCAGCTCCGGTGGCTGGACGCCTCGATCGAGGTGGAACAGCAGTTCCACTACTCTTCGGTGCCCCGCACACCGCAGCGGTGCTTGGATCACTCGCCGCCCTCGAACCGACCACCTTGGCACTGATGCACGGATCCGCCCACCGCGGACCCGGCGACGTCTGGCTCCGCGAGCTCGCCGAGTTCCACCGCGCAGCGGTCGCTGCCTGACCTCGGCTCTCGGGGCCAACTCGCACGAGCACCGCTGCGAATCATGCCGACCGGGATCAGTGGCGCTTCGGACCGACGGGTAGGTGTCACTCGTCTCGGTTGGCTGCAGGTCGCGCGACCGTCGCGCATCGTGAACTCATGGCCAGCGACAGCCGCCTCATCGCGTCACGCCCGCAGAGCGATCTTCGCGTGAATCGTTCGATCACGATGACAAACCAAGCTCGACGCCACTCCTCGCTCGGCTTCATCGCACTTGTCCACCGAGAGCAGCAGTAGCGTCAACCGACACCGGCCCGGCTGCGTTATCAACGTGAGTGGCCACCCGGTGCAAGCTCAGCGATCGCTCCGTCGATCTCTACGGGAGGTACGTCGTGAACCCCAACCAAGGCCAGGTCGAGGCGTGGAATGGCGGCGAGTCGGTTCACTACGTCAACAACGCCGAGCGATACGACCGTCAGCTGGCGCGGTTCAGCGACGTGCTGCTGGACCGAGCACGCATCACAGGCGACGACACGGTGCTCGACGTCGGCTGCGGATGTGGCATCACAACGCTGCGAGCCGCACAGAGCGCGCGCCGGGCGCTTGGTCTCGACATTTCCCATCCCCTGGTGGACATCGCCACCGAACGCGCTGGGGCCGCCGGGGCCAGCAACGTGGAATTCATCGTCGCCGACGCACAGACCCACGGTCTTGGTGAAGGTGAATTCACCATGATCCTGAGCCAGTTCGGGTTGATGTTCTTCGACGATCCCGAAGGCGCATTCTCAAACCTCCGGCGCTCGCTCACATCGACAGGGCGACTGTTGTTTGTTTGTTGGCAGGAGCTGGACTCCAATGAATGGTTGGCGGTTGTCGCGCGTGCCGTGGCGGAGCACGTCGACATCCCCGAGTTCGGCGGGCGCTCCGGCGGCCCAGGCATGTTCGCGCTCAAACGGCCCGACGAGACGACCGAACTGTTGGAAGCGGCGGGATACACCCAAGTCCTCGTGGAACCGATCCTGACCACGGTCCTGCTCGCCGGAGGTGGCAACCTGGACGACTCCATCGACTTCCTTCTCGGGATGGGCATGGTTCGGGGCCTACTCGGCCGACTCGACAGAGACACACGCGAGACAGCCATCGCGGATATTCGCTCCGACCTCGCCGAACGATACGAAGCCGGCGTCGGGGTCACTCTCGGAGCGGCCGGCTGGCTCGTGTCCGCAAGGAACGCCCCGCCCGTTTGAGGAGCCATCCGGCTGGGCGCGGTCGCCATCTCGCGAGACGGCAAACGGATGGCTGTGACCCAACCAACGCGGCGACATCGTGCTCTACGACGCTGAGACCATCGAGCCGACCGGCCAGGTCCTGGATGATCAGGGCGACGCATTTCCGTCGTTCTCGCCTGAGGGCGAGCGCCTTGCTGTCGGAGCGAACTTCACGCCGACAGCGCCGTCATTGCCGTGAGCGGACCTGGCTGAGCACGACCCCTGCGATGACCATGAGCGCGATGGGGGTCATGACAATCGTCCACACCCAAATGGCTGCCAGGGCGGCACCGGCGATAACAAACGCATTCCCTAGCCCGCGATTGTTCGGCCGAGCCCAGAGGCCCACAACGAGTGCGGCGGCACCTCCAAGGGCTAGCGCGGCGCCCGCACCCGTGCTCTCGGCATTCAGGATGTTGGAGGTGCCGCTTCCAATGAGAAACGCTTGTGCGACGAGCAGTTCTGCAACCACCAGTACTGCCGCGAGCGGGGCCCACCAAGCCTGCCTGAGGGTACGCATTTCATCGACCTTCTCTCATCGACCTTCCGTGGTGATGACTATCCAGAGTCGGCCTGCGATGCGGACGCCGGTGGCGTTCAGAGGTGCGATACGACTCCAGCGGCGATAATGACTGCGCCGGGTAGGACAGCATACGTGCTGCCCGAGTTGAGGTAGCAGCCGGGCGACCGTTCAGCGAACTGATCGCTGGTGCTGGTGATCCAGGTGAGTGTCACTCCGATTGCCTGCAGGCCTGACTCGGCCACGAACAGTCCGGCACCCCACGTGGCCCAGCCCGACTTGAACCCGACAGCGCCGAAGGCAAACGCCACTCCGAGACGAATCGGCACCTGCATCAACGTTTCGACGGGCGCTGTCGCCAGCGTCCGGATCGATTTGATCATGACTTCATTGGGTACATCAGCGGTCAGTCGCGATGGCTACGAGTGGGCAGCGTCCTCTGGCCGTCGACCTTGGTGGATCGGGCGGGGCCTGAGGCGGTTGGCCGTTGGCAGCGCTGTGGTGGTCAGACCCCCTCCTGGCGTGTCCAGTGTCGGTCGATTGCTGCCCTGCGTTGCTCCGGTGGAAGACGCGCGACCGAGTGCGCGTGGGCCAGCCGAGCGATCAGGCGGTTGCGATGGCGGCTGTATCCGCCGAGGGCCGAGAACGATCCCAACTCGACGATCGCGACCGACGGAGGCACCTGCAGTCCGTTCTCCTCCGCGAGCGTGAAGCCTTTGATCGTCCCCACGCCGGCAACGATGATGACCGCCAGATTCGGAAACAAGTCGAGGAGGCCGGGCATCAACGCGGCGGCCGCTGGAGCCGCTGACTGCAAACTCATCTTCGGGCGCGTCTGGTCGCTGCCGTCGGTGTTCACCCACCATGGGTACACGTTCCAGTGGCACCGCTCGGCGTACTCGATACCCACTTCGGCGCAGGCGGCGCTGACGTTGCGCGCCGTCGCATCGCAGTTGTGCGCCGAGATGAACCGATTCCCTGACGCCACCGCGGACGGGTCTTGCAGCAGGAACAGCATGGTGGCGTTCACGCCGCCGGATTCGGGGTCGAACCACGGGATCGTCGGGCCGCTCCCGGCGGGAATCAAGCGACTGGTTCTGGTCGCTTCGGCCCATTCGTTGAGCGCCGCCACGTGTGGTTCGCGAATCCGAGCGAGGCGCGCGGCGACGTTCTGCGGTGCGTGTTGGGTACACAGCAAGAGGTGTTTCTCGGGAAGCGGGTTCCCCAACCTATGCACGCTTGCTCGCTCCATCGTTCGTTCAACTCACAGTG
>DATKCX010000047.1:0-11673 GCA_035512975.1 Ilumatobacter sp. | reverse complement strand
GTGACGGCGGTGGGTCCGTCTGGTCCTGGGTTTTTGCGGGTGTGGGATTGTGCGGTGGCGGAGCCGGAGACGTCGTCGGTGAATTTCGTGGCGGCGGGTGCGGTGGAGCCGAATGCGGTGTTGGTGCCGTTGTCCACGCCGACGAGTGAAGTTTGTGTGTCGTCGCCGTTGGTGGCTGTCGATGTGGTGGTCGACGCATCCGGCTGGTTCTCGACCGGTCTGCGACCAGCGGTGGGACGACTTCGCGACACCCGCTTCGGCTACATCGCCGCCTGAGCGAAGGCTTCGCCGTTCAGGCGGATCGGTCAGGTGGTGTAGTCGGCGTTGATGCGGACGTAGCCGTCGGTGAGATCGCATCCCCACACGGTCGCGTCGGCGCTGCCGGTTCCCAAGGTGACGTGAATGGTCACGTCGTCGCCACGCATGTACTCGCTCAGTGCGGCGAGGCCTGAGTCGTCGACCCTGCTGGGGTACACCTCGGAATCGCCGAAGCGAATCACCACGACGTCTTGATCGATGTCGGTGTCGTCGCTGCACTTGCCGATCGCCATGGCGACACGGCCCCAGTTCGGGTCGGCACCGTGCACCGCTGTCTTCACCAACGGCGAGTTGACGATCGCTTTCGCGACGCGCTTCGCTTGCGCCCCGTCGCGTGCGCCGTCGACCACCACCTCGATCAACGTCTCGGCACCTTCGCCGTCGCGAGCGATCTGCTTGGTCAAGCTCAGACACACGTCGTTGAGCGCAATCTCGAACTCGTCGACGAGTACCGAACCTGCTGCACCGCTGGCGAGAATCACTGCCGTGTCGCTGGTGGAGGTGTCGGTGTCGACGCTGACGCAGTTGAAGGTGCGGTCGACCACCCGCCGGAACACCGTGTCGAGCTCGGTCGGGGCGACATCGGCGTCGGTGAGCAGAACGGCGATCATGGTCGCCATGTTCGGTTCGATCATCCCGACTCCTTTGGCGATGCCTACCACGCGCGCCGACGAACCAGCGACTGGGGCTTCGGCCACTTTGGCGACGGTGTCGGTGGTCATGATGCCCCGAGCTGCAGCGTCGGCGGACGTGCCCGTGATCTCGGTTGGCAGCGCGGCGATGCCGTTTCGGATTCGATCGACCGGATAGCGCCGCCCGATCACTCCGGTGGACGCGATGAGCACGTCGGCGGCTGCGCAACCGAGGTGGGCACCGACGCCCTCGACGAGTTCCATCGCGTCGGCATGGCCGTCTGGCCCGTTGGCGACATTCGCGTTCTTCGACACGATCACCACCGCCTGAGCCCGTGCGTCGACGAGGTGATCGCGGCTGATGGTCACGCTCGGGCCGGCGAAGCGGCTGAGCGTGAAGACGCCTGCGGCCGGAACCGGCCGATCGGCGGTGATGACGACGAAGTCGTCGGTGGTGTCTTTGACGCCGATGTTGGCGACGTGGACCCGAAAGCCGGCCGGGGTATCAGTCATGGAGCAGGTGGCTCAGCGTTCGAGCGCTTCGCGAACCTTCGCAAACGTCGATGCCAGGGCCCGCAGCTCGTTCTCGTCGAGGAGGTCGATGAAGTGCTCGCGGACACTGTTGACGTGCGGATGGAGTGCTTCGTGCAGCTTGTCCCAGCCCGCTTGTGTGAGCACGGCGAGCATGACGCGCCGGTCGACGTCGGAGTTCAACCGGACGACCCAGCCTGACCGCACGAGGCCATCGAGGCGGCGCGTGGCCCCGCTTGGTGTGAGCTGCAGGATCGAAGCAAGATCGCACATACGCATGCGATGTTCGTCTGCTTCAGACAGCGTGACGAGCACTTGGTAGTCGCCCAGCGTCAGCCCGCTCGGTGCCATGTCGGCTTCGATCGCGGCCATGAGGTCGTAGTGCGTCTCGATGAACGTGCGCCACGCCGCCATTTCGAGGTCGTTCAGAAACCGTGTTTGCGCGGCTGCAATGTTGCTGCTCATACGAACCATCTTACTGCTCACAACAGTTGCTTGGTCAATCCTTGTTGCAGATGATTGTGTTCGCAATAATGACCAGGTAAACTACTGCCGAAAGAAACAACAGCGCAAACGAAAACGTTCGTCAGGAGAACAACATGTCAAGCACAGCAACCGAAGTCCTCGCCGGTCTCACCCAGGGCACCTGGACCATTGACCCCACTCACAGCACGGTCGGCTTTGTCGCCCGCCACATGATGGTCACCAAGGTCCGCGGATCGTTCACCGAGTTCAGTGCGGACGTCGTCGTCGCGGATGACCCGTTGGCTTCGTCGGTCACGGCTGAGGTTCAGATGGCATCCATCGACACCGGCAACGAAGATCGCGACAACCACTTGCGCACCAACGACTTCTTCGACGTCGCTCAGTACCCCACGATGACACTTCGATCCACCGGTTTCGCGCCGGCGGGCAAGGCGTTCGTGATGACCGCCGACCTCACCATCAAGGGTGTCACCAAGCAGGTCGAGTTCGACGTGGAGTTCGACGGTGTCGGTCAAGATCCGTGGGGCGGAACCCGCGCCGGGCTGTCGGCGTCCACGACCGTGCTGCGCAGCGAGTTCGGTATCGAGTTCAACGCAGCCCTCGAAACCGGTGGTGTGCTGGTGAGCGACAAGGTGTCGATCGAACTCGACATTCAACTCGTACGAGGGTGAGCCGCCAGGCGAGCCAGCACTGCTGGTAGTGCAGTGCGGATCTCGGCGTGCTCGAACGAAAATCCCGCTCGTTCGAGCACGCAGGGAGCGACTCGCTGACTGAAGAACAGCAACGACTCGGCGAGGTCTGAGCCCAGCAACAGCTTGGGTCCGAACGAAGGGACCGGGACGGCCGCCGGACGCCTGAGTGCCTTGGCCAACGCCGCCGCGAAGTCGCGATTGGTCACCGGGTTGGGGGCGGTGAGGTTCACGGGGCCAGCGACCTCGTTGGTGAGCAGGAACTCGATCGCCCGCACCTCGTCGGTGAGCGAGATCCAACTCATCCATTGCTTGCCGGTGCCGAACCGGCCACCGAGCCCGAGTTTGAACAACGGCAGCATCTTCTTCAGTGCTCCGCCTTCGGGCGTGAGCACGATCCCGGTTCGGACGTGGGCGACGCGAACTCCAGCATCGACTGCAGGTGCTGTGGCTTCCTCCCACTGAACGCACAGTTGGGCAAGGAAGTCGTCTCCCGACCGGCTGACCTCGGTGAGCGAATCGCTGTCGCGGTCGCCGTAGTAACCGATCGCCGACCCACTGATCAGCGTTGACGGTCCGCCGTCGTCCGCGACTTCTGCCATGGTGCGGGCAATGAGAGACGTCGTGTCGACTCGACTGTTGACGAGCGTGGCGCGATACTCGTCGGTCCAACGATGGTCGCCGATGCCGGCACCAGCCAGGTTGACGATGGCATCGAGGGTGGCCACGGAGCCTCGGTCGATGGTTCCCGCAGCGGGGTCGTACGCGATCTCGCCCTCGGCAGCGGAACCTCGAGTGAAGCCCACCACCTCGTGCCCGGCACGGTTGAGTCGGTCGCGGAGGGCCATGCCGATCATTCCGCTTGCTCCGGTGATCCCGACTCTCATTGCGGCCTCCCGCGTGACGACGTAGCCCCAACCTACTTCGCGCCGCGCGGGAGCCAGCAGCGGCCCGGCCACGATCGGCGGCTCGGCTGCATAGCCTCCACGTTGATGAAGACCAGGACGTTGCTGTTGTTGGCGCTCGGCTGCGGCGTGATGATCATGCTGGCTGGTGCCGTGTTCCTTTTCCAGCTCACCACGCAGGACGACCCTGAGCCGCCACTCGCTGTCGGGGCGAGCGCCGTCGTGGGCGACATGACGGTGGTGGTCGACGACGCCGCGGAAGCCGATGGCGAACTCGTCGTCACGGTCACGATGAGTGGGGCTCCTGACGAGACGCCGGAGGACGGCTTTCGACTGATCGCGTCGGGTCGACCCGCCGCGGTGACCGCCACCACGTGTGCAGCGACGTTCGTCGACAACGCTGAGACGTGCACGGTGACGTTCGATGTCAGCGCGGCCGACGGCGTGTCGCGGGTGTTGTTCTACGAGCGTGGCGAGTCCCAGACCCGCTGGTTGCTCGGATAGCACCGGTACTGCCACCTTCCCGCGGTTACTCGGTGGTAAGGGCGGTACGGTGGAACCCGTGACTGAAACGTTTGATCTCGTTGTCATCGGTGGTGGGCCTGGCGGCTATGCCTCGGCTCTCTATGGAGCATCCGCAGGCTTGCGGGTTGCCCTCGTCGAGAAAGACGCCCTCGGCGGTACCTGCTTGAACCGAGGGTGCATCCCTGCGAAGGCGTTCCTCGAAACAGCGGCGGTGAAGCGTCACGTCGACCACTCAGCCGACTTCGGCATCGAGTCGTCTGCTCCGTCGGTCAACTTCGCGGTCACACAGGCTCGCAAACAGAAGATCGTCGCTGGCCTCGTCGGCGGTATCGCTGCCATGTGCAAAGGCCGCAAGGTAGAAGTGTTCAACGGCGTGGGTTCACTCGGTGCCGACAAGGTCGTCAGCGTGGCCATGAACGATGGCACGTCGGCGTCGATCACCGGAAAGAACGTCATCCTGGCTGGTGGCTCGGTGCCGCGCACCATCCCAGGCTTCGATCGCGGCGGCCCGATCATGACCAGCGATGAAGTGCTCGATCTCGACGTGCTTCCCGCTCGAGTCGTCGTCATCGGTGGCGGTGCGATCGGCTGTGAGTTCGCGTCCACGTTTGCCGATCTCGGCAGCAAGGTCACGATCCTCGAAGGCCTCCCCAAGATCCTTCCCGGCCTCGACGCCGATGTGGCCAACGTCGTCGTTCGCAGCTTCAAGAAGAAGCAGATCGACATCCGCACCGGCGTGAAGGTCACCGGCCACACTCCGAACGGTGCCGGCGGCACCACCGTGTTCTTCGGGGTCGATGATGGCCCGGGTGAGTCGGTGGAGGTCGATGCATGCATCGTGTCGGTCGGTCGCCGCCCCTTTTCTGACCAACTCGGTCTTGCGGGTACCGGTGTATTGGTCGACGAGCGAGGCTTCGTCGTGGTCGACGAGTACTGCCAGACCGGCGAGCGTGGCGTCTATGCCGTCGGCGATGTCATCAACACGCCGCAATTGGCCCACGTCGGCTACGCCGAGGCGATTCTGGTGGTCAAGCACTTGATGGGCGAGAACCCGATCCCCGTCGCATACGACCGGGTTCCGTGGGCCATCTACAGCCACCCAGAAGTTGCGTGGGCGGGTCCGGGAGAAGATGCCGCGAAGGCTGCGGGCATCGACGTGGTCGTGGGCAAACATCCGTTCAAGTTCAACAGCCGTGCACAGATCGTCGGCGAGACCGAAGGAATGGTGAAGGTCGTCGCCAAGAAGAACGCCGACGGAACTGCCGGGCAGATCCTTGGCGTACACATGGTGGGCCCGTGGGTCACCGAGCAACTCAGTGGCGGCTACCTCGCTGTGAACTGGGAGGCTACGGTCGCGGAAGTCGCCGAGTTCATCCAACCGCACCCCAGCCTCTCGGAGCTGTTCGGTGAGACGGTCTTGTCTCTCACCGGTCGCAGCTTCAACGGCTGACAACTGTCCATCTCGTGCACCATTTCGTGCGACCAGCGTTCACATCTCATCAGGAGCAACACACCAGTCATGGCTGACGTCACCCTTCCACAACTCGGCGAAACCGTCACCGAGGGCACCATCACCCAGTGGTTCAAGAAGGTCGGCGACTCCATCGCCGCCGACGAGCCGTTGTTCGAAGTGTCCACCGACAAGGTCGACACCGAAGTGCCATCGCCGATCGCCGGTGTGGTCACCGAGATTCGTGTGCCGGAAGGCGAAACCATCGAGGTCGGCACGGTCGTCGCCGTGGTCGGTGACGCCGGTGCAGCTCCAGCGGCCGAGTCAACCGCGCCAGCTGCGCCCGCCGTCGAACCAGAACCCGAGGCTCCTGTTGCGCCCGAGCCTGCGCCCGAGCCCGAACCGGCTGCCGCGCCCGAGCCGACGCCCGCACCGGAACCGGCACCGCAACCCGTCGCCGCTGCTCCCGAGCCCGCTGCGGCCCCCGCACCAACTCCCGACGCTGCTGGCCCGCCCAACAGCGGTGACAGCCGATTGCTGTCACCCGTCGTGCGCCGCTTGGTGAACGAGAACGGTCTCAACCCCGACGACATCGTGGGGAGTGGGCCCGGCGGCCGCATCACTCGCGAAGACGTCCTCGATCATCTCGACGCGGGTGGAGCTGCCCCAGCGCCGGCCCCAGCAGCCGCGG
Source organism: Ilumatobacter sp. (assembly GCA_035512975.1). Lineage (GTDB taxonomy): Bacteria > Actinomycetota > Acidimicrobiia > Acidimicrobiales > Ilumatobacteraceae > Ilumatobacter. Next base: position 5,446 of record DATKCX010000047.1, on the reverse strand, counting down.
CACCAGCCGCAGCGCCGGCCCCAGCAGCCGCGGCTCCGGCCGAAACGCCGCAAGCCGCACCGGCACCCGTCGCGGCAGCCGCAGCTCCAGCGGCACCTCGCCCGGCACCGCAGCCGGCAGCCCGGCCCGCCGCAGGCGAGCGCGACACCACCGTCAAGCTGTCGAAGATTCGTCGTCTCACCGGCGACCACATGGTGATGAGCAAAGCCACCTCGCCGCATGCGTTCAGCGTGGTCGAGGTCGACTTCGCGAACGTCGACGCCACCCGCTCGAAGGTGAAGAACGAGTTCAAGGCCGCCGAAGGCTTCAGCCTCACGTACCTGCCGTTCATCGCTCGGGCCATCGTCGATGGTCTCGCCGAGTTCCCGCACCTCAACGCATCGGTCGGTGCCGACGATCTCGTGGTCCACAGCTACATCGACCTGGGCATCGCGGTCGACCTCGAATACGAGGGTTTGCTCGCACCGGTGATCCGCAGCGCCGACACCAAGCGGTTGAAAGCGCTTGCGCACGAAATTTCCGATCTCGCCGACCGTGCACGCAACCGCAAGCTCAGCCCCGACGAGATCTCGGGTGGCACGTTCACCATCTCGAACAACGGCTCGGCCGGTTCGGTGCTCACCATGCCGATCATCAACCAGCCACAGGTGGGCATCATCTCCACCGATGCGATCGTTCGCAAGCCGGTCGTGGTGAAGACCGTCGACGGCTCGGAAGCCATCGTCATCCACCCGGTCGGCAACCTGGCCATGAGCTGGGACCATCGTGCGTTCGACGGTGCCTACGCCGCCGGCTTCCTGAAGCGGGTCAAGGAGATCCTGGAAACCCGCGACTGGTCCACCGAGCTGTGACCGAAACACGGACTGTGCTGAGAGACCGCACAGACCGTGAGGGCGCGGGTCTGCGCGTTCGTTGGCTCGGCCGAGTGCCGTATCGCGAGGCGCTCGCGGTGCAGCAGGCCTTGTTCGACCACGGGCGCGAGCAGCATCTGCTGCTCGTCGAGCACGACCATGTGTTCACCTACGGCGCGCACGCCGACTTGGCTTCCAACCTACGGTGCGATCCGGCCGAGGTGGGTGCCGACTTCGTGGCGATCAAGCGTGGCGGCGACATCACCTATCACGGGCCCGGCCAGCTGGTCGGCTACCCGATCGTCAACGTCGACTCGAAGTTCTCGCTCATCCATGTGCGCGCCGTCGAAGACCTGCTGATCGACGTGTTGCGCAGGGTCGGTGCGAGCGACCCCGGCCGCTTGCGTGACTACCCCGGCGTCTGGCTCGATGCCAGCGGTGCGAAGCGGGAGCCCCGCAAAGTGGCAGCCATCGGTGTGCGGCTCGCCCATGGCCGTTCCATGCACGGGTTTGCACTCAACAACACCACCGACATGACGTACCTGCGCGAGCACATCGTGGCGTGCGGCATCGGTGACCGGCCGGTCACCTCGCTCGCCGAGGAGGGCATCGACGTGTCGATGGAACGCCTGGTCGATCTGGTGACGGAGTTCGCGGCCGAACGGTGGGGCGATCGAGTGGTCGAGCGACAAGATGTGGCGTGGCATCACCGTGTGGACGACCTCGCCCCGTTTTCGCGCGGGGGTGGGCCTGGGGAAGCCGTGACGTACAGGCCCCCTCGGTCGCACGCCCGGCTGGAACAGGCCGGAGTGGTGGGCGGGTTGTCGATCGAGACCCGCAAGCCAGAGTGGTTGCGCCCCAAGGTGCAGCACGGCCCGGAAGTGATGGCGCTGAAGAAGACCATTCGCGATCTCGACCTCGTCACGGTGTGTGAAAACGCCGGGTGCCCGAACCTGTCCGACTGCTGGTCCGACGGTACGGCGACGTTCATGGTGCTCGGCGAACGGTGCACGCGGGCGTGCGGGTTCTGCTTGGTCGACACTCGATTGCCGCTCGCGCCGAGCGATGACGAACCGCAGCGGGTGGCCGAGGCGATCGAGCGGATGTCGCTCGACCATGTGGTGCTGACCATGGTGGCCCGTGACGATTTGCCCGATGGTGGCATGTGGCACGTCGCCCGCTGCGTCGAGGCGATCCGGCTCCGACGCCCCAGCATCCGTGTCGAAACGTTGGTCTCCGATGCGAAGGGCAACGTCGAGTCGTTTGCCCCGCTGTTCGACGCCCGCGTCGACGTGTTCAACCACAACCTGGAGACCGTCGCTCGGCTGCAGCGCGCCGTGCGTCCGTCGGCCGGCTATTCCCGCAGCCTGTCGGTGTTGGCCGCCGCCAAGGCCGCAGGGCTCGTCACCAAGTCGGGCATCATGGTTGGCCTCGGTGAAACCGATGACGAGATCGTCGGTGCACTCGCCGACCTGGCGGGAATCGGCGTCGACATCGTCACCATCGGTCAGTATCTGCGGCCCACGTCGCACCACCTGCCCGTGGCCCGTTGGGTCGACCCCGACGAGTTTGTGCGTTGGAAACGGGTGGGCGAGCAGTTCGGCATCGGCCATGTGGAATCCAGCCCGCTCACCCGGTCGAGCTATCACGCCAAGCAGGCAAGCGAGTCGATCACACCCGTCGCCCTCACCCGGTTGTAACGGGTCAGGCGTTCAGGTTTCGAGCGGGAGGATCTCGGCGGCGAGCGTCTCGAGATGATCGGTCCATTCGCCGGTGGTGTTGGGCTCTCCAGCCGGAATCACGACGAACTTGCTCGCTCCCACTTCGATGAACCGGCCGATGAGCTCGCGGAGCTGGTGCCACGACGTGGCGACCACGTCGGCGGGGTCGATGTCGGGTCGGCGGTTCGCGATGCGCTCGATGAAGCCCGACGAGTCCCCGCCGAAGTGGTACGGGATGAGCACGCCGTAGTGGTCGTCGTCGATCGATCGGCCGTGCTCGGCCGCAACCGCCTCGATGGTCGCCCGCCCAGCCGCAACATCGGCAGGAGTGACGAACGACGGCAACCACCCATCGGCCAATCGCCCCACACGTCGCAGTTCGGAACGGGCGATGCCGCCCAACCACACGTCGACACGGCGCGGTGCAGGCAGCACACGGAGCCCTTCGTAGTGGTATCGCTCGCCCTGATGATCGAACGGCTCACCGGTCCAGCATTTGCGCATGACTGCGAATGACTCGTCGAACCAGGCCGCGCGTTCGCCGCGCTCGACACCGAATGCCTGTTGCTCGTGCGGGTCGACGGCTCCCAAACCGAACGCCGGCAGGAGGCGACCGCCTGACAGGGTTGCCAAGCTGGCGAGCGCCTTCGCCAGCACAACGGGATTGCGGCCCGGAAGCACCATCACGCTCATGCCGAACTTCAGTTTCGTGGTGCGCCCAGCAGCGAACGCCATGGCCACGAGTGGGTCGGGCGCTGCGGTTCGGATGCGTTCCGACACCCACAAGCTGTCGAACTTCAACCGCTCGAGTTCATCGACGACGTGGCCGAAGCGTTCGTCGTTGAGTGAAGTGGACGTACCGAGACCGAAACCGATACGGACCTTGAGTGTCGTCGACGCTGGCACGCCTCAGGTCTAGGCGATGCGGTGTGGTGCTGGCAACACGGTGACGCGGTGACCCGATGGCTGGGTGATCGCCCGCGTGCGTAGAGCGTTTGCACGAGCGACTCGCTCGGTCGACACCCAGCTCGACACGAACCCCACGACGATGACGGCGAGCACCAGCGTGGTCTGCGACACGCCGGTCGTGGAATCGATGAGGAGTGCCAGTGCGACACTTACGGCGCTGAGCGACATCGCCATTCTGATCGCCGCCCGATAGGTCGCCCGCCGTAGTTCCATGCAGCATTCATATACCCTTCGTGCCAGCGGTTGTCGGCGAATATCGCATTGACGACGAATCTCGCGAGAGTTGTCACACAACGGTCATTTGTGTCACACAACAGTCCAATTTCTGGCGACCGAACGGCCATGCCGATCCCGCGCTGTGGTGTCGGCAGCATCCATCGTCGCGTCGATAGCGTGCCGGGGTGACGACGCGCAAGGTGTTGCAGAACCCGTCGGTTCGACGACTGATGCTCTCCACGGTGTTCGCCGCGCTCGGCATCAACATTCTGATCACGGTGCTGTTCAAGCAGGTATTCGACCTCACCCGCGACGAGCTCGACATCGGTCTGATCGGGCTCGCCCAGTTCATCCCGGCTGTCCTGTTGGTGCTGGTGAGTGGTTGGGCAGCCGACCGGTTCGACCGACGCCACGTGACAGCGCTGTTCATTGGCGGTCGAGTGATGTGCGCGATCGCGTTGGCGGTCTACAGCCAGACCGATTCTCAGTCGATGGGGCCGTTCCTCATGATCGCGTTCGTGCTCGGAGCGGTCGACGCCATGTTGTCGCCGGCGCGTCGGGCGCTGCAGCCACTGATCGTCGAAACGCGGGATCTGCCGAGCGTGGTTGCGCTGTGGACCGCGGCGTTCACTGGTGCCTCGATCCTCGGCCCCGTCGCTGGTGGGTTCTTGTACAGCGTTGGGCCGTCGAACGCTTATCTGGTCGCTGCTGTGATGGAGTTCTTGGCGGTGCTGCCGCTGTTCGGCATCCGATACGCGTCCGAACCGCAGCGCAATCAGGCTCGCCCCACGCTCGCCACGGCAATGGAGGGGCTGGTCTTCGTTCGTCGCACGCCGGTGGTTCTGGCGGCCATCTCCCTCGACCTGTTCGCCGTGCTGTTCGGTGGGGCGATCGCCCTGATCCCTGCCGTCGCCACCGAACGCCTCGGCGTGGGTGACATCGCATACGGCTGGTTGCGGGCGGCACCCGGGGTCGGTGCTGCGGCGATGGCAGTGTGGCTGGCGCTGCGGCCGGTGCGGCGTCGAGTCGGACCCACGCTGTTGGCGGTCGTCGCCGTGTTCGGCGCTGGCACGGTGGTGTTCGGCGTCACTCGGAACTACGCCGTTGCATTCATCGCCTTGGTGGTCATCTCGGCTGCCGACATGGTGTCGATGTTCATTCGCGGATCGTTGGTTCCACTCGCCACGCCTTCGGATCAGCTCGGGAGGGTGTCGGCGGTGGAGAGCGTGTTCATCGGTGCATCCAACGAGTTGGGTGCGTTCGAGAGCGGCGTGGCGGCGCGGGCGTTCGGCCTGTCTGGGGCGATCGCCTTCGGTGGCATCATGACGCTGGTGGTGGCGGCGGGATTCGCCTTGACGCCAACGGTCCGCAACATCGACACGTTCGACGATGTGGTGCCGAAGCCGCGACGGAAACCCGAGCCGGTCGGCTGATTGCGGTCGACCGAACGTCGATGTGACTGCTTGGACACGTCGAGAACTGTCGCCGTCTGGCGTGCAGCAGATTGCGGCGCAGGTTGCTCACCGAGAATCGCGACGCACTGAAGAATCGCTGAGTTTCACAATTTCGGTGCGGGCGGGCTGCACTTTCGGGTTCAATACCTGCCATGTCTCTCGCGGCGGCCACATCACCTCGACGACGATCGTCGTCGAGGTCGATGTGGCTCGTTGCTGTTGTCGGGCCCTTGTC
>DATKCX010000046.1:0-34080 GCA_035512975.1 Ilumatobacter sp. | reverse complement strand
TGCGCGCGCTGTTGCGCCACCCAGTTCCACTGACGACACTTCTGTGAACAGAACTTTTTCGGTCGTCCGCGGCCAGCGGTACGCGACACCACTCTTCGGCACCAGCCACACCTCACCGGCTCGTCCCCCGCCGTGACCGCCCGAACCCCAGATTGCGTCATGACGAAATAGTAGGCAATGCGGTGGAGGTGCGAACGCCACCCATGGCTGAATGCTACGGAAACATCGTGTGGTTGAGAGCCTCAACCTCTTTGGCGACGTCGGCCGCGATTGCCGCGAACGCCGCAACTGCAGGTGGATGGAATCTGTCGACGTGCCAGATCAGGTGGATCTGGCGTGTGGTGACGACCCGATCGGCGACCTTCAAGATCGCAACGGTGGCATCTGGAACATTGGGTTCCACCGCCAGCAGCGGCATCACCGAGGCACCAGCACCGGCGGCGATGAGTCGTTGTGTGGTGAGGTTGTCGTCGCTGCGGAACATCTGGCGCGGTTCGCCACCCGCCGCCACGATGGCAGCTGAGATCTGCTGCCCGACGCCCACCGAGCACGTGACGATGGTGTCGAACACGATGAGCTCGCGCAGACTGATCGAGGAGCGTTTCGCCAGGTCGTGACTTGGGGAAACGATGGCGACGAACGGGTCTTCGATCAGCAGGCGCGACGCAAATGGCTCACCCGGAACGACCGACTCGCAGAAGGCAACGTCGAGCTGGCCAGTGAGGACCATTTCCTCCAGGGTGCCCGACGACAGTTCGTTGTGGAGTTGTATGGCTACCCGAGGCCACTCCGCCCGGAATCGTTGCAGCGTCGCCGGCAGGAGCCGCGCACTGGCCGACTGGAACGTACCTACGCGCAGCGTGCCGAACGTGCCGGCGGAGATGGCATCGAGGTCGGCTTTCACCGCTCCGAGGCGTGCGGTGATGTACGCCGCGTGCACGAGCAGCACCTCGCCGGCCTGGGTGAGCGACACTGGTTTGGGGCCGCCTGGCCGTTCGACCAGCTTGCGCCCCACGATCCGTTCGAGCGTTGCGATCTGTTGAGAGACCGCACTTTGCGCGTATCCGAGTTCGGCTGCGGCCTGCGAGAACGACGAGGTGCGCGCAACCGCTTCGAGCGCTGCCAGGTGTCGAACCTCGATACCCAACGGTAGATCGTGGTTTGTGATGGAATCGGTCATTTAAATCTATTTCCATTATCAATCGCCAAGGCTGATAATGAGCATACCTTTCATCACAGGAGACGATCAATCATGGAACCACTCATCGCACTCATCGCCCTCATCACCCTCGCACTCGCTGCCGTTCGGTACAGCACCGACAGGCTCGAAGACTACGTGCACCCACCGTGCGACCGCTGATTCGTGCGGTCACCGCTCCCCCGCCGGATGGTGGGAATCCTCACGTGGCGACGATCCGCTCGAGGGTCAACTCGGGTTCGTCGGCTTCGATTCGTTGCAGTCGGTACCTGCTCTCGAACAGCGCGACCAGGCGCTCGTCGGTGCGCTTCATGATGCGGATGCCTCCGATTTCGCGCAGCCGACGAGACGACGCCTCATCGGTGAGCCGAATCTCCTGATATGGCGCAGACAGGATCTCGATGGGACTGTTGAACTCCACATCGAGCCGGTTCGCGAACACGTCGAACTGCAGCTGACCGACCGCGGCAAGGATCGGAGCGGCATCGCCCATGTCGGGGTCGCGCAGCACTTGCACCACGCCCTCTTCGTCGAGTTCCGACAGACCTTTGCGGAATTGCTTGGTCTTGCCGGTGTCGAGCGGGCGAGCGCTCGCGAACACTTCCGGCGAGAACTTCGGAATCTTCGGGAACACGACCGGCTCGCCGTCGTACAACGAGTCGCCGATGTTCAGCCCGGTGGCGTTCACCAGCCCCACCACGTCGCCGGGAAAGGCTTCCTCCACGGTGCTGCGCTCAGCACCGAACACGGTCGACGCGTACTTCGTGGCAAACGGTTTGCCGGTGCGCGCGTTGGTCAGCACCATGCCGCGTTCGAAGCGGCCCGTACAGATGCGGACGAACGCGATGCGGTCGCGATGGCTGCGGTCCATGTTCGCTTGGACCTTGAACACGAAGGCTCCACAACCCTCATCAAGAAGTCGAGGGTTACCCTCGATGTCTACAGGAGGCTGAGGTGGCGGCGCGAGGTCCACGATCGCGTCGAGAACGAATCGAACGCCGAAGTTGGTGAGTGCCGACCCGACGAACACAGGTGTCGACTCCCCTGCCAGGAACGATGGCAGGTCGAGATTCGCACCGACGGCTTCCAGGAGCCCGGCCTCGTCGAGCGATGTCGTCCAGGCCTTACCCTCCTCTTCTGCGGCGCGATCAGCAGACACCACTTCCTCGGGAGCGATGGCACTCCCCCGCGTGGTCCGCGTGAATCGGGTGAACTCACCGGTGCGACGGTCGACCACTCCCCGGAACTCGCCACTGATGCCAACCGGCCATGTGACGGGGGTCGGTCGCAGCCCGATCTGGGTCTCGATCTCGTCGAGCAGTTCGAGCGGGTCGCGGCCAGGACGGTCGTACTTGTTCAGAAACGTGATCACCGGCAGATTGCGCGACCGACATACCTCGAACAGCTTCAGGGTCTGCGGCTCGATGCCCTTTGCGCTGTCGAGCACCATGACAACCGCGTCCACCGCCGACAGCACTCGATAGGTGTCTTCCGAGAAGTCACGGTGGCCCGGCGTATCGAGCAGGTTCAGCTGGTGACCTCGGTACTCGAACGACAGGGCCGTCGAGCTGATCGAGATGCCGCGCTTCTGTTCCATCTCCATCCAGTCCGACGTTGCAGAACGCCGACCTGATCGAGCCTTGACAGCGCCTGCCTCGGCAAGCGCACCCGAGTACAACAGGAACTTCTCGGTGAGCGTGGTCTTGCCCGCGTCGGGGTGACTGATGATCGCGAAGGTGCGCCGAATACTGGCCTGGTCGAGGACGTCGGACGACATTTCGCCCAGGCTACCCAGGCCGTGGGCGTGCTAGTCCTGGGCGACGAGGGCGCGACCTGCGCGCCACGTGGCCTCGATCGCCGCCAATCGATCGCCACCACTTTCCCGGAGCGCCGTCGACGCACTCGCCACGACCAGATTGAGCAGTGCCAGGGTGCCGACGTGACTGTCGAACGGGCTGACGGACCCAGCGAACACGTCGAACGCCACGTTCGCGCGTGTGGAGATCGGTGACAGCGGGCTGTCGCTGATCGCCGCCGACCAAATGCCTCGCTCGACCACGAGGTCATGAGCGTCGAGCACCCACCGCTCATACCGACGAAGGTCGATGACGATCACGGTGGTGGCCGGATCGAGCAACGCGATGTCACGCCGTACCGCCACTTGGCTGCCCGCCAACACGCTGATTCCCGAGCGCAGCTGCTGGAGCCGCAGCACGAATTGGTCGGCCACTCCGGCCGAATCGTCGCCAGACAACATCGCCACCGGGCGTGCAGGGTCGACGATTCGCTTCATCAGATCGTCGAAGGTGGCGTCGACGATCGCTTCCAAGGTGTTGCGGACGTTGGCGAGTTCCACCTCGGCGTGCGACGCCCGAGCATCGGCAGAGGGTTCACGAATTCGTTCAGCCGCTGGTCGAAGCTGCGACATCAGGTCGCGCTGCACACACGTTTGCAACTCGGTGAACCCGTCGAACCCGAGCTTCGCAGAGAGCCGCACAACGGTGGCCGCGCCCACCCCGGCCGCCCGTGCCAACTCGGCGACGGTACCAAAACCCACGGCCTGTGGAGATCGCAAGATTGCCTCCGCGACGCGGCGTTCGGCTCCTGTGAGGCTCGCGCCTTCTGCTCGGATCCTCTCGGCCACTTCCATCGCCCCCCACGGTACAGCGCCCCGCCGAGTGGCCCGCGAATTGCCGGACTCGTTCCCGACCGATCGGCGAGCAGCGGGGCGTCCATCCGGCGTTCAGTGCACATTCACCGACTGGTCATGTGTTCATGCAAATTGGTTGTCAATGACAATTGACTGTGCGGTTAGGTGGACCTAGGGTGCAACCCGTCGAGCATGCCTGGTACGCCCCACCTACCAGAAGCTCGACGTTGGGGACATACGAGAACAGGGGAATCTGCAGTGGCTTTAGCCGACATCGTCAGCATGCACCAACCACGCGAAGAAGACTGGATGAACGACGGTGCCTGCAAAGGGCTGACGCATCTCTTCTTCCCAGCACCCGCCGAGCGCCCGCAAGCGCGCGAGCGGCGCGAGGCCACGGCACGGCAAGTGTGCGGCAGTTGTTCTGTCCAGTTCGAGTGTCAATCGTTCGCTCGCGACCAACACGAGTACGGATTCTGGGGTGGCGAGTCCGAGGATGAACGCCATGCGGCCGGTTTCCGGCTGATCGCTCCCATCGGGGTCCGTGCCCGATCGGCGAGCTAACTTCTCGCCTGTGCAGGGCGACTTCGATGTATGCGTGATTGGCAGTGCCAACCTTGATGTCGTGGCGCGCTGCGCCCGTCATCCCCTGCCCGGTGAGACCCTGCTCGGATCGTCACTTGCGGAACATGCAGGCGGCAAAGGACTCAACCAAGCCGTCGCCGCTGCCCGGAGTGGTGCACGTACCGTGCTGGTCGGTGCCGTAGGAAACGACGCGGCGGGCGTCTCGTTGCGCGAGGTGCTCACCGCCGACGGCATCGATTCGTCGTACGTGGCAGTCCGCAACGGTGCGACCGGGCGGGCGATCATCGTCGTCGACGACGCGGGCGAAAACACGATCGTCGTCATCCCGGGTGCCAACCAGACCGTGGAAGTGCCCAGCGAACTTCCTCGATGCCGAGTGGCAGTCGCTCAGCTCGAGGTGCCCATGCGAACAGTCATCGCCGCGTTCGCTGCCGCCCGAGCGTTGGGAGCCAAGACGGTGCTGAATCCCGCACCCGCCGTCGACCTACCCGCTGAGCTGCTCGAGCTCTCCGATGTCGTCGTGCCCAATCAGCACGAACTCGAACTCCTGGGCGGGGCAGAACATCTCCTGAACCTGGGCGTTCGGGCGTTGGTGGTCACCCTCGGAGCGAGCGGCGTCGACGTCATCACCGCAGCCGGCCGAACGCATGTGGACCCGTTCCCAGTCGACGTGGTCGACACCACCGGCGCTGGTGACGCGTTCTGCGGAGCACTGTGCGCGAGGTTGGCCTCCGGTCACGACCTGCACGACGCGGTGCGTTGGGGCGCGGCGGCCGGAGCGCTGGCCACCACCGTCACCGGAGCAGTGCCTGCGCAGCCCACGGCCGAAGCGATCCAGTCACTCCTCGATGTGACGTAACTCCACCGCGGCCCAGCCCTCGAGTCGTTCCACACGATCGACGCGCATCGGTTGAAGCGCTGCGACCACGTGGTCGAACCCATCGTCGAGCACGCCCGAGATCACGAGGGTGCCGTGTGGAGCGGTGACTCGCCGCAAGCTGGGAGCCATCGCCACCAACGCTGGGGCGAGGATGTTGGCGAGCACCAGATCGAAAACGCCCTCCACCGACTCGACGGGCATGGACGACGCTTCGACCGCATCGGCGACGCTGTTGCGTCGGGCGTTGTCGATCGTCGCCTCCACCGCTGCATCGGCGATGTCGATGCCCAACACGTGTGCAGCACCCAGTCGTGCGGCAATGACGGCGAGCACTCCGGTGCCGCACCCGACGTCAAGCACCGACCCGCTCACGGGCACGAGGCGTTCGGTCGCCGCGGCGGCAAGCCGCGTGGTGGGATGGTCGCCGAGGCCGAACGCTGCCCCCGGTTCGATCAACACGGTGACGGCGTCGCCTTCGTCCCCCGGCAAGGGCTGCCAAGCTGGCACCACCATGAGCGTCGGCGACACCCGGATAGGGGTTGCAAACGCACGCCACGTCTGGGCCGGTTCATCGTCGAGTTCGATGTGCGCCAGCAGCCAGGCAGTGCCGAGAGGACCAAGGCGGTCGGTGGTGAGCTGGTGGTCGGCTGCGAGCACGGTTCGGAGGCGAACCAGTCCTCCACTCGGCTCGCACTCTTCGACGGCCTGAGCCCCTGCGCACCACAGCCGATCAGTGGCGATCTCCACGTCGGCCACCGGAACCGTGAGTTCGACCACGCGCACGATCAACCGATGCGGCGAAGTGTCGACGGGTAGTGGCGTGCCCGCTCGGTGTATGCCGCTGCGGCAAGCGCTATGAGGTCTGACTTCGCAGCACCGAGCTTCACCACCGCTGGTGACCCGACCGCCAGAGCGCCACTGGGAACGTCGACGTTGTACAACACGACCGAGTTCGCAGCGACGATCGCTCCGGTGTGGATGACCGAGTGGTGCAGGACCATCGCCGCGTTCCCGATCATCACCTCGTCTTCGATGGTGCATGACTCGAGGTGAACGAGATGCCCGATCACACAGCGGTCTCCGACGATGGTGGGTACCTCAGGTGTGGTGTGAATCACCGAGTTGTCCTGAATGCTGGTGTTGGCACCGATTCTGATCGCCCCTCCCCCATCGCCGCGCAACACTGCACCGGGCCAGATGGAGCTCTCGGAGCCAATCGTGACGTCCCCGATGACGACGGCATCAGGGTGAACGAACGCCTCGCTCGAGATCGTGGGCTCGGTGGTTCCTAAGGCGTAGATCGGCACGCACCGACCGTAGTGCTTCAGACCGAACGGAACGACCTCCACAATGGTGCTCTGACACTTTGAGGCGATACGGTTGCGAACCATGTCTCGACGGATCGACATCGAACTGACCAGCGCGCTCGGTGACGGCACGTGGACCTGGCGCGCCTCGGGCGCGAAGCAGCCCAAGGGTGTCGCTGATGGATCGCTGTTCCCAGCCGATGCTGCGGTCGGCGACGAGTTCAAGGTGGAGGCCGAGCAGATGCTCGACGGCATCACCATCTTGAGCGTTGTCCCTGGGCGCGAGAAGCAAGCCCGCTCGCTCGTGGAGCTGTTGCCAGCTGAACGGGATTTCAAGCCGGTCGTTGAAACCCGCGCCCCTGGTGGCCGCGGCGGACGCGACGGCGGACGCCCACGCCGCGACGATCGCGGCGATCGTCGACCACGTGGTGACGGCCCGCGCCGCGAAGGCGGCGACCGTGAACGTGCCGGTGGTGACCGTGGCCCACGGCCAGACGGCGCTCGCGGCGATGGTCGCCGCAACGACGGCCCACGCCGTGATGGAGCCGGACGCGATGGTGCCGGTCGTGATGGCGGTCGCGGGCGCGGCGGCGAACGTCGCGGCCCTTCATTCACCCCGCCGCCTGAGATTCCACAGCGACCGAAGCCAAAGCGCTTGCGTCCGCTGAAGAACCATCGTGCGGCGTTGTTGGCCGACATCCCCGAAGCGCAGCGTCAGATTGCCGAACTCGCGCTGCAAGGCATGGGTGCCGTGCGCCAGCGGGTGCGCGAAGAGAATGATCGTGCCGCCACCGAGGGCCGCCCGCCGATGCCCGAGGCTTCGGTCATCAAGCTGGCGGAGGATCTGCTGCCCAAGCTGCGCGTGGCTGAATGGCTCGATCGCGCCGAGGCTGCCAAGCAACAGATGGAGCACCTCGATTTGCGCGACCTTCGCAGCGTCGTGGTGTCGGCGGGCGATCCCATGGTCGCTCGCGACGAGTCCACCCGGACGCTCGCCACAGAACTGCGTGCGGCCCTCGTCACCAAACAGGAGCAGGAACTGCTCCTGTGGTTCGGCGATGTCGACGCCGCGCTGGCCGTCGGGCGAGTGATCCGTGCGTTGCGATTGTCGTCGCAGCCGCCGAAGGCTGGCGTGCCGTTCCCGGTCGACATCGCGCAGCGTCTCATTGACAGCGTCAACGCATCGTTGGCACCGATGGATGCGCCCGATCGCTGGTCGGCCATGCTCGAAGCGGCGGCGTTCTCACCGATCCGCGAGAAGATCGCCCCCAGCCGCAAGCCCGACGTGGTCAACGACGAACTGCTGGCCACCGTGAAGCGGCTGGCTCCGGCGCTGCCACAAATCGCTGCGATGTTCGAGATCGAGGTCGATCCCAAGGCACCGATGCCCAAGCCGCTCCGTCCGGGCCCGCGCAAGGGTCCTGAAGGCGACAAACCAGCTCGTGGCCGCGGTCGTGACGGTGGTCGCGACGGTGGTGGTCGTGACGGTGGTGCCAAGCCCGAGCGCAAGGGTGCAGGACGCGGTTCGGCCCCTGCAAGCTCAGCTGCCAAGGAAACACCCGCTGAAGCCTCGGTCGAGCCGGCTGAGATCGATTCGGCTGAGATCGAGTCGACTGGGAACATCGAAGCCGTAACCGACGTGACGCAGGTCAGCGAGTCCCCGGTGTCCGAATCGGCCGACACCACAGCACCAGCAGCCGAAGAGACTCCAGCTGACGACACACCAGCTGCTTTCGAAGCACCTACGGAGGACATCGCTTCAGCCGAAGACACTCCAGCCGACGAAACACCAGCCGAAGTGACGCCAGCCGACGAACCACCCGCTGGCGAAGCGGAGCCCTCCGCTCCGGCTTGACCGCCTGCCGCCACTGGCGGCACCGCACGCGCGCATCTGCTGCGCCACCGCCTCGGCGGCGGGGCAGCGATCGTTGTCAGGCGCTGCCAACGCTGTGCGACCTCGCCGACTCGAGCGGGGTCGACACCGTGATGAGTCGAGCTTTGATACCCGCCCGCTCGTACAGATTCTTCGTGTTGCGGTCGCCAGGAAGCGCATCGGCGTCGAGGATGCGCGCGCCGTGCTCGCGGGCAGCATTGATGGCCGTGGCCAGCAGCTCATCGCCGAAACCCAGTTCACGAGCCCCCGGGCTGACGTACACCTCGTCGATGCGTACGAGGTCGCCTTCGTACGCCACGACGATGTATCCGACTGCCACTGGCTCGATGTGAGCAACCCACGCCAGGCCGGCTGCGACGATGTCGAGCCAGCCTGCGCCGCGTTCGGGGTGGTCCAACAGCCAGCGCTGGCCACCGCGTTGGTCCGCCAGCGCCGTTCGAGCCTCGGCTTCGAGCCAAGCGAGTTGATCGACGTCGTTGGACCGAGCGGGCCGGACAGTCGGGTCGATCACGATTGCAACTGAGCGATGCGGCCCAACACGGTTTGCCGGTGTCGGTGGGCGCGCTCGTACTCAGCCACCTGATCCAGTTCCGCAGCAGACAGCGTGGCCAAACGATCAACGACCTGGCGGGCGGCGAGATGGTCGTAATCGTCGATCGGGAGGTGGGTGGTGATGTTGTCGATCGGCTCTGACGCGGCGGGCACCACGATGGGTGCCGGAGTCGGCACAGCACTGGTGTGGCTGGTGCTGCTGTGCCGACGGCTTCTCCGTGTAACGCGCCGCATACCGAGGCGCGCTGCCTGAGCGACCAATGGCGCACTGCGCCGCGCCGCAACGGCGGTCGCAATCGGCAAACCGATCGCGAGGTCGATCACTCGATCGATGGGCTGGCGGGTAGCGGCCATGGTGATGGTTCCCGATCAGCCGAAGATCGGGCAGGTGTCGTCCTCCACTGGGCACCCGTGCGCATTCGGCCGAACGAGCAAGAAGCAGTTCGAACACAGCGTCTCGTCGGCACGCTTTGGCTGCAGCCCGTCGGGACTGTCGCCAGACGCCTTGCTTTGGGCGTCGTCGTCGTCCTCTTCGTCCTCGTCTGCGTCAGCAGACGACACCATCCGGTCTTTCAGGATGGCGTCGAGATCTGCCTCGACATCGTCGGGGGCGATGACATCATCATCGTCATCTTCCTCGTCGTCGGCACCTTTGCGTTTGCGCGCCCTGGCGGTCTTCTCGTCGTCTTCTCCGGTGTCGTCATCGTCGACTTCGACCACGTCGTCGTCGTCGACTTCAGCGACAAAGTCATCGTCCTCGTCGAGTACGGCATCGTCGTCGATCTCGTCGCCGTCAATCTCGGGTTCGACCAGTTCCAGGTCGACTTCTTCTACTTCTTCCTCGAGATCGTCTTCTTTGTCTTCATTGACGTCCATGTCGTCGTCTGCCATGACTCTCCTCAAAACGGCGGTCCGCGGCCGGATACTAGGCCGAGAGTGTACGAACGGTTCACCTTCCGCGTGTTTCAGACGTCATATTTCTGCAGGCCCGGCGAATCCCATCGCCGAGCAGGCCGTTTTAGCTGTTGCGCTGGGTCTCTGCGCGACGTTCGGAGGCCAACCGCTCGAGGTCTGGTGCCTCGGTCGTCATGTGCGTCATCGCGTTTGCGATGGCATGATGGCCGGCCTGATCTGCGATCAGTCGATGCATCTCGAGCGCTACCCGCCGGTAGGAGGGATGTCCCTGTGGGGCCGAGCGGAGCTCGAGCATGTGCATTGCCTCGCGGGCGTTGAACTGCATCATGTACCGCATCCGGTATGCCATCGACACGGCGTATGACGCCTGCTCGGGGAACGGCGCTCGCATGTCGTCGAACAGCCTCGCGGCGCGTTGCATCGTCTCATCGAACATCGGCCCTGCGCCGGCATCGTCGACCAGTTCGGGTCGGGTGTACCCGTGGTTGGGCGTGAGTCGTTGCCACTCGATGGTGAGCATGCGGTGCCGCTGTAGGTCTCTGAACGCGCCGTAGTCCGACAGGACGTCGAACCGGTAGTCGATTCGCTCGAACGCGCGCCCAGGCTTGTGGCGGCGATTGGCGCGCTCACCGACGTACGCGTTCACCAGCGCCATCTTTTCGTCGGCACCGAGTCGGCTCACACGGTCGAGCAGTATCGCCTCAGGGAGTTGCGCATGGGCGTAGCAGATGGCGGCGAGCAACTTGTTCTCGGCGTCGGGGTCGAAGTCGACGAGGGTCACCTCCGGAACGTCGTCAACCGGCGTGCCGCCGAACAGCTGCTCGACGAGTTCTGACGTGTTGGTTCGGGTGTTCTCGAGGTAGTCGCTCCACGCACCGCCTCGATCGGGCAGGTCAACGCGCCGTAGGAAGCTGGGAATGACCTTGCGCAGTTCGTGCAGCATGAGCCCCGCGTAGTTCCGCGCCTCGGGCAGCGGGTGCGCCGCCATCCGCAGCAGCAGCGCTTCGAAGCCTTGTCCGCTGCCGTAGATGCCCACGTTCGACAACGATGCTGCCGGCAACATGCCGCGGGTGGCGTCGAGGGCTTTGGCACGCGTTGCCTGGCGATACACGAAATCACTGTCGGATGGGTCTCGTGGAATGGTGTCGCGGACGTGGTCGGTGACCCTGTTGACCGCCGACGAGTACGCGTCGAACATGCGATCCATGTCGCCGACGTACCGAGTGCCCAGGTTCGACGCCAAGACATCCGGGTCGCGATGGAACCGGTACCGGCCGCCCAGCCGGGCGTCGTAGCTGATGTATCTGGTGCTCTGCTCGAGGTAGCTCATGAGGCGACCCCACTCGAGGATCTTGGTGAGCAGATTCGAGGCCTGCTCGCAAGCCAGGTGAACTCCACCGAGTTGGGCGACCGAATCGTCTCCGTACTCGAAGAACACCTTCTCGTAGAGCTGTTCGGCTCGTTCGAGTCCAGTGGTCGCATCGATCGACTCGTCGCCATCGATCTCGAGGTCGCCGACGAACTCGTCGAGGAAGAGTCGCCTCAAGCTCTTTGCACTGCGGCTGTATCGAGCGAACAACGCACCTTTCACGACCTCGGGAAGGTTGACCAGAGCAAACACCGGGCCGTCGAGATTGGTGAAGTACCGACGGAGTACATCGGACTCGGCCGCGGTGAAATCCTCGGGTACGTAGACGGTCACGGGGGCACATCGTACGGTCCACGGCAACGCGCGAAGCGGACCACCCGTGATCGCGCCGTCACGATGAATGCCCCTACACGATGATCGCGAGCGCGTCGGGTTCGATTGCCACCCGAACCTGCGTACACGTGCCCCGGTCTACGCCGTCGATGGTGATTCGCATCGGGTGCGCGAACTCCCACGACGCATCGGTCGCCGTGCGAACCGCGATCCCAGGATGTGGGACGTGCGTGCCCTGCGGCAACCGCGCCTTGGCCGCCCATCGGTCACGGAGGGACATCTTCGTGACGTGTAGCGCATCGAAGCGACCATCGTTGGGATGTGCTCGCGGGGCCACATTCCATCGCCCGACGAAGTCCGCGTTGCAAATCGCCAGCAGTTCGCCGCGCCACCATGCGAACGGTCCGGTGCGTCGCAAAACCACGTGCGCGACGGCCACGGCGATCTGCCGATCGAACGTCACAGCCAAGCGATCGAGCGGCAATCGCATCGAGTCGGTTCGCGGCTCGGGCGACCCGACCGACCGAAAGATGTCACCACCGGCAAGGCCTACAGCTCCCGCGTCTGGGTCGTGTGCGGCGAGAGCAGCGTCAGAAGTGACCACGGGCAGGTCTGCAGCTCGTGTGACAGGCTCGCCCCACTCAGCGCCCTTCGAGATCGTCACACCGAGTCGACCGCCGAGGAGTCGGCCACCACTCCCCGGAACGCGGCGTCGGCAGCGGAGCGGGCGGTCGATCGTGTGGATTCGAGCGGAGCGATGTTGCCGATCTGACCCAGCAGATCGATGAGCTGTTTCACGGTGCGTACGAAGTCGCCACCGGTGAGATCGTCGTCTGCGACGACCTCGGCGAACCCCTCCCCCGCCGCCCATGCGTACGCGATCGCGAAGAACGTCGGATCCGGCGCGCGATGTTCGCTCAGCCCGTGCGACCGCTCGAGGCGGCCCAGCTCGGTGCTGAGACGCTCCACGTCGCGCCAGCGAGCCCGTGCGTCGCTGTTCGGAAACCACGGAGCCGGGGGGTCGTCGGGTGATCGGTGTTCGTAGATGAACGTGGAGGCGAGGCCGGCAATCGTCGGTGCGTCGAGGCCGTCGAACAGCCCGAGTCGCAAGGCTTCCACGATCAGCAGATCGCACTCGTGGAACATCCGCGCGAGCATTTCGCCCGATCGCGTGAGCGACCATCCGTCGTCGCCCAGTGCCCCGCGCTCGGTCAACACTGCGAGCACGTGATCGAACTCGTTCACCAGCGTGGAGTTCCGATGCTGCACCCGGCGTTCGAGTTCGGCGATCTCCACCCGCACGCGATCGGCCTGTTCGGCGGCCTTCAAGCGATCGCGTAGATCGGGGTCGGCTTCCACTGGGTGAAACCCGGTTCCCGGCTCGGCGACGGGCGCACGCGACTGCTTCTTGCCGGTCGCATTCGGCGACAACTTGGCTCGCCGCAGTCGCTTGGCGACCTCGCCTCGATAATCGTGTCGATTCGGTGAGTACGTTCCCGGTAGCACGACGCTGCCGATCTGTTTGGGAACTGCGGTGAAGTCGTCGGCAGAGAAGTGCAACACGTCGGCCCCGGTGCTGATGGCCGTCACTCGGAAGCCGCCCTTGCGATGTGCGGTGGCCACGACTGCGACCGGCCCCTGCAACTTGCCTTTCGACACGTGGATCACCGCACCCGGTCGCAGCTCCATCAGTGCCAGGTCGCGAGGGTCGTCGCGAACGTGCGGCCCGGTTGCCAGTGCGGCCCCCCGATACTCGTCGATGTCGCCGAACGGGCTCGTGGCGGCTGCGCTGAGTTCGCGGTACTGCTCGCGCTGGCGCTGCAGCCGCCGCTCGATGCGAACGACGTCTCGATCGGCTTGGAACTGTGCGAACGACAACGCCAACAACTGTCGAGCGGTAGCGGCGTCGTAGGTGCGCACCAGATTGGCCGCCATGTTGTAGGTGGGCCGAAACACCGATCGCAGCTGAAAGCTGCGGCTGAGCGCGAGCTCGGCGACCTGATCGAACCGTACGAACGGGCTCCACATCACCACAGCGCTGCCCTGATCGTCGATACCGCGCCGACCAGCGCGCCCGGTGAGCTGCGTGAACTGCGACGGAGCGAGGGTCTCGTGGCGCTCCCCGGTGTACTTCGTGAGCTTTTCGATGACCACGCTGCGGGCAGGCATGTTGACACCGACGGCAAGGGTTTCGGTGGCGAACACCACCTTGATCAACCCTTCGATGAAGCAACGTTCCACGATCTCCTTGAACGGGGGGATCATCCCGGCGTGGTGGGCGGCCACGCCCGCTTCCAGATTGGCCAGAAACTGCCGGTACCCCAAGACGTCGAGGTCCTCGCTGAGCAAACCGTCGAGACGACGATTCACGATGTCGTGAACTCGGGCCAGGTTGGCGGCGTCGTCATGGAACCGAAACCCTGATGCCACCAGCGTTCGCGCCGCTTCGTCGCACTGATTCCGGCTGAAGATGAAGTAGATGCATGGCAGCAGGCCCTGCTCTTCGAGGGTGCGGATCGCTTCCACGCGCCCTGGCGTCGCCAGTTTGCGTGTGCCGCTCCCCTTCATGTCACGACTGTTGCGCCGACCCGGCCGGAACCGAGCGGCACTGGCGTCGAGTTTGATGGCTTGTGGGTTGGGGCGCCCATCGACCAGCGTGGGAAGGAACGACAATCTGTCGTTCGTTCGGTCAGCGACGAAATACCAGTTGTCGAGCGCGACGGGTCGCTGCTCTTCCACCACCGACGTGGTCGGCCCGCGCACCGTCTCCACCCAGTCGGCGAGCTCGGCCGCGTTGCTGACCGTGGCCGACAGGCACACCAAGCGCACGTGCAGCGGCAAGTGAATGATCACCTCTTCCCACACCGGGCCGCGATAGGCATCCTGGAGGAAGTGCACCTCGTCGAGCACCACGACCGTCAGGTCGTTCAGGTCCCTCCGGGCGTAGATCATGTTTCGCAGCACTTCGGTGGTCATCACGACCACTGGGGCGTCGCCGTTGATCGCATTGTCGCCCGTGAGGAGCCCGACGTTGTCGTCGCCATGTATGTCGCACAGGTCGCGGTACTTCTGGTTCGCGAGCGCTTTGATCGGCGCTGTATAGAACGCTCTGCCTCCGTCACGCAGCGCGTACGCAACGGCGTATTCCGCCACGACTGTCTTGCCCGATCCAGTTGGTGCCGCGACGATGACGTGACGCCCGTCGTCCAGCGCGTCGATGGCGGCGAGCTGAAACCGATCGATCGGAAATGGGTACCGGCCGAGGATTTCGTCGCGGTCGGCGCGAGGGCTCACGCCTTCGTCGACCTACGCCGTCGATGGATGATCCAGCCGATGAGAATCGCAACGAAGTACAACACGGTCATCGGCAGCGACAACGCAAGGAGCGAGATCGGGTCGCCCGATGGGGTGATGGCCGCAGCAAGGAAGAAGATGCCGACGATCGCGTACCGCCACGCACCAAGCAGCTGGCCGGGCTTCACCATGCCGATGAGTTGCATGAACACCAGCAGCACCGGGATCGTGAACCCGACGCCGAATGCGAAGACCATCAGCGTGACGAGACGGACGTAGGCCTGAACACGGAACTCGGGGGTGACACCCTCGCCCGCCCACCCGATGAGAAAGTCGAGCGCCGCTTCGAGCGTGAGGAAGGCGATGAACCCACCGCAGAGGAACAACGTGACGGTGGAGATCACAAATCCGAACGCATAGCGCTTCTCGTTCTTGTGGAGCGCCGGAACGATGAACTTCCAGAGCTGCCACAACACGACAGGAAGGCCCAGGATCAGCCCGCCGTAGAACGAGATCTTGAGCCGCGTGGAGAAGCCCTCGATGGGATCGAGGATGACCAGGGACACCTCTTGGCCCTCCTCCAGGCCGCAGTATGCGGGGCCCTTGCGCTCACACAGGGCGCGATAGGGCTCGGTGAGCCTCCTCAGCACCTGGTCGTAGAACGCCATCACCAGAATGGCACCCAACATGATCGCAAGACCTGCTCGAACGATGCGCATGCGCAGTTCGGCCAGGTGCTCGAACAAACTCATTTCTCCGGTGGAGTCGGCCGCAGCCGCTCCACTCCCGGGGCGAAGCTTCACTCGCGTTCACCCGGAGTCTCGACGTCATCGGACGCGGCGGTAGCGATGTCAGGCTCATCCGGTGGAAGCGCATCTGCGGAGTCGTCTGCGGTGTTCGGTGCGCCGGGCTGGGGTGCCTGCGGCTGGGGTGCCTGCGGGTCGACTGGAAAGGTGGGGGCATCTTCTGCTCGCGGATCGGGGTCCGAACCGTCGTCAGGGCGAAATGATGGCGTGTCTGCCACGGGAATCGCTTCACTGTCGGCTGGGCTGAGCAAATCGGCCGAATCGGTGATCGACGCCATGTCGCCGGACTTCGGTTTTTCGCCGCGTTCACCCGCCTCGAACCGCCGAAAGTCGGCTGAATCGCGCAACGTGTTCGCAGTGCTGCGAAGTTCGTTCATCGGCTCGTCGACGGCCTTGCGAAACTCGCGCATCGGTTCGTCGACCGCAGACCGGAACTCGTCCTGGAAGCCGCTCGACATGCGCTTGAGTTCGCCGTACATCTTGCCCATCTTGCGCATCGCGTCGGGGAGTTTCTCGGGGCCGAGCACCACCAAAGCGAGCAGCAAGATAATCATCAGCTCGCTGCCCTGAAGGTTGAACACGCAGGCAGTCTAAAGAGGGCGAGCCGCTAGGCGAGCCCGACCATCAAAAATTCGAGGACCCGAGCGGAAGGAAAAGGAGCGAAGCGACAAATCCGCTCGAGTCCGGAGAAGCGAGCTGCTAGGCGAGCCCGACCATCAAAAATTCGAGGACCCGAGCGGAAGGAAAGGACCGAGGCGTTGCCGAGCCTGTTTGATCAGCTCGACCGCATGGCATGCTGTTTGCCCGTGCAGCAGATTCTCCCCTCCCTGCTCGATCCGCCGATTCTGTTCGCCCACCGCGGTGCCCGGGCGCATGCGCCGGACAACACTCTCGAATCGTTCGCCCTGGCCCTCAAACTCGGCGCAACCGGGCTCGAAAGCGACGTGTGGTTCACCGCCGACGGCGAGGTCGTCTGTGATCACGACGGCATGGTACGAACCCGACGAATGAAGCGCACGCCGATCGGAGGGCTGCGCCGCGACCAGCTGCCGGCGCACGTTCCCACCCTCGCCGAACTCGTCGATCTGTGTGGCGACCGGTGCCAGCTCTCGCTCGATCTCAAGTGTCCCGGCGTTGGACCGGCGACGATCGCGGTGGTACGCGGAGTAGCCAGCGGTCTCATGGGACGGTTGTGGCTGTGCAGCCCGTTGCTCTCCGAGATCGAGCCACTCAGAGCGCTCGATGCCGACGTTCGCTTAGTGGATTCGCCTCGATTCGCCAGCTTGCGTGAGGGTCCTGAGCGTCGCGCCGCACACCTCGCCTCCGTCGGAATCGATGGCATCAACATGCCAGGGGTGGACTGGACGGGCGGCCTGGTGGCGCTCTTTCACCGATTTGAGCGGACTGCGTTCTCGTGGGGCTTGCAACATGAGCACCAGCTCCGGCCAGCTCTGCGAATGGGCGTCGATGCGGTGTACAGCGACTTCGTCGATCGGATGGTCAACGCCTACGGCTCTGAACTGGGCGGCGCGGCACCCGACACCGCGTAATCGCCGACCACGGCGAGTGTGCGCTGTCGCGAGGCTTCCAGCACGCTTCGTCGTCCTGCCGACAGGCTGTTCCTGGCCAACTCCTCGTCGAGCAGCAGCACCGACCATTCGTCGGCCTTGTCCACCCAGGTGGGGTACACGATCGGCCTGCCCCATGTGATCGCACCTTGTTCGTCGCGTCGCAGGTCGATCGTGACCACCATGGCGTCCTGGGAGTTCACCGGGAACTCGTCGCTCGCCGGCAGGTTCGACAGGATGTTTCCGAGACCGTAGATCACCCACACGTCGTTCACCTGCTCGATGGGCTGCACGACGTGTGCGTGATGCCCCACGATCAGGTCGATCACTCCCGACGCGGTGAGTTGCTCGGCGATCGACCGCTGCTCTGTGGTGAGTGCTGTCTGCTTCTCTTCACCCCAGTGCAAACTGACGACGATCGCCTCTGCTCCGGCGGCCCGCGCGGTGGCGGCATCGGCGATGATTCGGTCGGTGTCGATGAGGTTCGACCGCCAGTCCTCACCAGTGGGCAGCCGAAGTCCGTTGAAACTGAACGTGTACGAGAGGTGCGAAAGTCTCACGTCGTTCACCTCGAACACGGTGGGCATCGCCTCTTGAGGCGTTCGTGCCATCCCCGTTTGGTCGATGCCGACCCGCTCGAATTCGTTCACCGTCTGGTCGATCCCGGCACTGCCGCGATCGAAGACGTGGTTGCTGGCCGTCGAGCACCGGTCGAATCCAGCGTGGGCGATGGCATCGACCACTTCGGCTGGCACACCGTAGTACGGCACGGTCGACAGCTCTTCGCCTGCTGGGGCGATGGGCGTCTCGAGGTGACAGATGGCCACGTCAACCGACGCGTGCAGCGGTGCCAGACCGGCCAGCATCGGGTTGAAGTCGAATCCGTCGCGCCCGCTGACGGCGGCCAGTCGTCGAGCACCGGCCCACAGCGGGCTATGCGGCAAGATGTCGCCGCTGAACGCGAACGACGCCGTGGTTGGCGCAACCGGAGCGGTGCTCGGGGCCGGCGATTCGGTCGTGGCCGGAGTTGTCGTGGTCGTGATCGTCGTGGTCGTGATCGTCGTGGTGGTTGTCGTCGGTCGAGCGCCTGCGGGCCGGAACGATGTGCTCGTCGAGCTCATGGCCGTCGCACTCGTCGCAGGCGTCGCAGCCGTCGTGGTATCGATGATCGAGGGCGGCGGATCGGGTGACGCCGCCGCGGACACGTCGGATGTGTCGCGTGCACATGCCGTGGCGGCGATGATCGATGGTGCCGCGCAGAGCAGCAATGACCGTACGAAACGTGAGCGCGAACGCGCTACAGCCACTGCCAATCGCCGCGCGGCCAGAACACCACGAATGCTCTGCCGACGAGGTTGATTTCGTCGATCGGTCCGAACGACCGGCTGTCGGACGAGCTGGGGCGATTGTCGCCCATGACGAACACGCGATCTTCGGGCACGGTCACCGGTGCCATCTCACACCAGGTCCGGTCAGCAACGACCGCCGGATCGAGGTATGGCTCGTCGAGGCGCAATCCGTCGATGTACACGTTGCAGTCGACGATCTCGATCGTCTCTTCGGGGAGGGCGATCACGCGCTTGATGAGGTCGCGTTCGATCGTTCCGGTCAGTTCGTGCAAGACGACCACATCGCCCCGATTGGGATCGTGCAGGCGGTACGACATCTTGTTGACGAATACCCGGTCGCCTTCGTTGAGCGTGCTCAACATCGACGTGCCTTCCACTTGGTAGTGCGCCAGCAAGAAGGTGCGAACGATGATCGCCACGAGCAATGCAACGCCGACGACGATCACCCAGTCGAAGAAGGCGCGAGCACCCGGGGTCAGCCCTCCGGCGGGCCGTACCGGGGGTACGACGACGTCGTCGTCGTCGGGGGTGGCAGGCTCCGCTGGCAATTCGTCGAACTCGGTGTCGGTTGTCTCGGTCACGCCTGGGTCACGGTACCGGACGGTTCACGCTGTGAAACGTCATCGCTGGTTTCACAACGACTCGATGAGCTTCTCGACGCGCTCATCGCGGCTCTTGAACGGGTCTTTGCACAACACCGTCCGCTGGGCTTGATCGTTGAGCTTGAGGTGCACCCAATCGACGGTGTAGTCGCGCCGCCGCTCCTTCGCCCGCTTGATGAACTCGCCGCGCAGCCGGGCCCGAGTGGTCTGCGGCGGCGTATCGACGGCGACATCGATGTCGTGGTCGGTACACACCCGTTCGACCATCCCGCGGTCTTGCAGTTTGTGGAAAGGGCTCCGTGCCCGCGACACGTCGTGGTACTGGAGGTCGAGGAGCTGCACCCTGGCGTGCCCGAGCGGCAGCCCGTGGCGTTCGCGAAACGCCTCCAGCAGCTTGTACTTGATGACCCAGTCGACCTCGCGGTCGAGCTTCATCGGGTCATTTTCGAGATGGGTGAGGCAGTGCTCCCACATCTCGAGGGCGCGCGGCTCGAGCGGAGGAAACCCCTGACTGTCGGCATATCGCAGCGCTCGATCGAGATACTCCCGCTGGATGTCGAGCGCAGACACCTCGCGACCGTTGGCCAAGCGCACGGTGCGGCGGCAGGTGATGTCGTGGCTGATCTCGCGGATCGCTCGGATCGGATTCTCGAGCGTCATGTCCCGAAGCACGACGTTCTTGTCTTCCAGCATGCGCAACATGCAGGCTGCCGCGCCGACCTTCAGGAACGTGGTGTATTCGCTCATGTTCGAATCGCCGACGATCACGTGCAGCCGCCGATACTTCTCGGCGTCGGCGTGTGGTTCGTCGCGGGTGTTGATGATCGGACGACTGCGAGTGGTGGCAGACGACACGCTTTCCCAGATGTGCTCGGCCCGTTGCGCGATCGAAAAGGTGGCACCGCGTGCGGTTTGCAACACCTTGCCGGCACCTGCGTAGATCTGGCGGCTGACGAAGAACGGAATCAGCACTTCGGCGTAGTGCGACAGATCGTCGTCGCGGCTGGTGAGGTAGTTCTCGTGACACCCGTAGCTGTTGCCTGCCGAGTCGGTGTTGTTCTTGAACAGGTAGATCGTGCCGCGGATGGACTCCTCGGCGAGTCGTTGCTCGGCAGACTCCACGAGCGATTCCAGTACGCGCTCACCCGCTTTGTCGTGCACGACGAGGTCGTAGAGCGAGTCGCACTCCGGGGTGGCGTACTCGGGATGCGACCCGACATCGAGGTACAGGCGCGAACCGTTCTGGAGGAACACGTTCGACGAGCGTCCCCACGACACCACCCGACGGAACAGGTAGCGAGCAACCTCGTCGGGGCTGAGCCGACGCTGGCCACGCAAGGTGCACGTGACGCCATACTCGCTCTCGAGTCCGTAGATCCGGCGCTCCATGGCCGCACTGTAGTGCTGTTGGGCACAACTGGATGCTCATCGTCAACGACGGTCAGGCTGGCGTACACGTGACCGTTGGTAGCTGGGCGACCCTGTGGACGTCATCGTGGTGAACGACAGCCACCACTGGGTAGCCGCCGATGGTCGGGTGATCGGCGAGCATCATCACGAGTTCGCCCGAAGGAGGCACCTGAATCGCTCCCCGCACCAAGCCTTCGCTCGGCAGTTCATCGTGGCGCACGCGGGTGAGTTGCGGCCCCAGGAGGCGCACACCGACGCGACTGGCCTGGGCGACCCTCAGCGTGGACCGGCTCAGCAGCTCGAACGTGTCGTCTGCGAACCAATCGAGACGGGGCCCTGGCGAGATGCGCACCACAGGGCCCACAGCAGGCACGGGCACCGCATCAGCCAACGGCGTCGCCGGGTCGGCCCCGACCCGAAACGAGTCGCCAACTGCGAGCGGCTCGGGGCCGAGGCCGCTGAGGGTGTCGGTCGCCGATGAACCCAGCACCTCTGCGGCCACCACTCCGCCACGTACCGCGAGGTAATGCCACAGTCGCCCGCCGCCACCACGGATGCCAAAGGTTTCACCAGGGGCCAAGTGAACGGGAGCGATCGCTTCGGTCGATGTGACAACCACTGCGCGCTCAGCGCGTATGACGATGCCTCCACAGGTTTCGATGAGTGCGGCCGCTGGTGAATTGCCGACCAGTCGATTCATCAAACCACCCAGCATCGGGTCGACCATCCCCGACGGCGGTACGCCGATTTCCCCGCCGCCGGCTCGACCGGCGTCTTGAATGGTGCTGGCGACGCCGGCTGTGATCACGCTGAACGCCGGCTCATCCGCATGTGTTCGAACCCTGTGGCTTGGCGGGGTGGCGGCCGGCGGCAGTTGGTCGACCTGCACGAATCGCACCTGGTCGCCTGGTGTCAGCAGGGCCGGGCCCTTCCCGTCGACCGATCCATCGAAACCGTGCGCATCGAACCCATACGGATCGAACCCATAAGGATCGAACAGGGTCAATGACGTCGTGCCCAGCAGATTCCATCCACCAGGTGATGAGCGCGGATAGACCGCGGCGAACTCACTTGCGACAGCTACCGAGCCAGCCGCGACCGAGGTACGTGGTGTGACCCGCCGCGGCACGTGCAATTCGGCCGGCAGCCCCCGCAAGTACGCAAATCCCGGAGCAAACCCGCAAAATGCCACCGTGTACGTCGCACCCGAGTGCGCCGCGATGACGTCCGCGCGGCTCATCCCACACGCGCTGGCGACTTCATCGAGGTCGGCACCGTCGTACAACACTGGAATCTCCACGGGCGCACCCGTGGCCGGCGGCAACGCGATCGCGAGGTCGATCGCCGTGATCACCGGAATGATCGCGGCGAGTGCGGCAGGCGACGAACACACCACCAGCACGGTCTCCGCTGCCGGTACCGTGAACGCGCTCACGATGGGGTCTGACCCCTTCTTGACGGCCCCGTTCTTGACAGCAAGTGACCACGCTGCGGGGTCGGTCATGCCGCACACGAGCACGGCGCGATCACCCATCGGGCGTATGTCGATCAGCGCGATCACCTGGCGAAGGCGTATACGCCTACACCGGCTGCATCGAGTGCCGACCGAGCCGAACGCGCCAGCACCGCCGCACCGGGCGTGTCGCCATGCAGGCACAACGATCGGGCCTCCACCGACACCAGCGACCCGTCGGTTGCCGTCACCTGCCGATCGCGGGCGATCTGCACCGATTGAGCGGCGACAGCGGCCGGGTTGGTCAGCACGGCACCTGGGTCAGAGCGCGGTGCCAGCCGCCCGTCTGGCAGGTACGCGCGATCGGCAAACGCCTCGGCCACCGGTTCCATCCCCATGTCGTCGGCGAACTCGAGCAGATACGAACCCGGAGCGCCGAGCACCGCCATCGCCGGGTCGTACTCGTGTGCCGCCGCCACGACCGCTTCAGCTTGCGCCGGATGTGTGACACACGCGTGATACAAGGCACCGTGGGGCTTGACGTACAACACCCCTGCCCCAGCCACCTGTGCGAAGCCATCGAGTGCCCCGAGCTGGTAGAGCACGGCGTCGCGGAGTTCGTGCGGATTCATGTCGATGAAGCGGCGGCCGAATCCGGCGAGGTCGGGATAGCTCACTTGCGCGCCGATGGCGACTCCGCGTTCGGCTGCCATGCCGCACACGCGCCGCAAGGTCGACGGGTCGCCCGCGTGGAAACCGCATGCCACGTTGGCCGACGTCACCAGGTCGAGCATCGCCTCGTCGTCGCCCAACTGCCAGACTCCGAACGATTCCCCGAGGTCGCAGTTGATGTCGATGGCAGCCACGTCCAGACACTACGACTCGGCTTGCTCCGAGAACGCGACCTACCCGGAGCGTCAACCCGCCAGGATCGTCGAGACGGCTTCGTCGGCGAGCCGGCCGAAGCAACGCCGGTCGCTGCCCCGGGTGAGCGTGGCAACTTCGAGTTCGATCGGGGCCAGTTGGCGGTCGGTGCCGGCCAGCGCGCTCACACCGAGGCGGACTGCCGACGCAAGGTCCATACCATCGACAAAACCTGCTGTCAGTCGTTCGCCGACCGCTTCGCTCTCGCCGCCGAGCGCCGCTGTGTCGCGCCGATCGAACACGGTGCCGTCGTAGACGATGTGGAACATCTGGTCACCGTCGGACGCGGTGCCGATCTCGGCGACGAGGATCTCGACCTCCATGGGCTTCATCTCGTGGGTGAAGATGTTGCCGAGGATCTGTGCGTACTGGTTCGCCAGCGTGCGCGCATCGACGTCGTCTCGCGAGTACTGGAAGCCCTTGAGATCGGCGGCGCGTATGCCTGCCACGCGGAGCTGGTCGAACTCGTTGTACCGGCCCACCCCAGCGAACGCGATGCGGTCGTAGATCTCGCTCACCTTGCGAAGGGTTTCCGAAGGGTTCTCGGCGACGATGACGATGCCCTCGTCGAACCGGATCGACACCAAGCCGCGGCCGCGGGCGATGCCCTTGCGCGCGTAGTCGGCGCGGTCTTTCATCACCTGTTCGGGTGCTACATAGAACGGCTGACTCATCGGACTCGCACCTCGGCCGCGAGGGCTTCGAAGTGCGCCGCCAGGGCGTCGTCGCTGACGGCCTGCCACCCTGCTGCCGTGATGGTGGCCACCGTGGGATAGATGCCGCGCAGCATGTCTGGCCCGCCGGTGGCCGAGTCGGCGTCGGCCGCCTCCCACAGACTCCGCGCCGCCAAACCGATGGCGTCGTCGGCACTCATGTTCGACCGGAATCCGACCTTGATCACCGTGCCCGCGTGCAAGCTGCCCGAACCCGTGGCGATGTACTCGCGCTCTTCGTACCGGCCGCCCGTGACGTCGTAGGCGAACAGCCGACCTTGCGAACGCAACAGGTCGAATCCAGCAAAGAGCGGAACGACCACCAGGCCTTGCATGGCCGCGGGCAGGTTGCCTCGAACCATCGCCGAGAGTTGGTTCGCTTTGCCTTCCAGGCTGAGCGATGAGCCTTCGACCTTTTCGTAGTGCTCGAGCTGCAACTGAAACAGCTTGATCATCTCCATCGCCGGCCCGGCGGTGCCCGCGATCGCGACGCCCGAATGGCTGTCGGCCTGCACCACCTTGTCCATCGCACGATGGGAGATCAGGTTGCCCGACGTCGCACGACGGTCACCGGCCATCACCACGCCATCGGCGAATCGCAACGCAACGCACGTGGTGGCGTGTGGCGCGGCGATCGAACCGGTCATCGCGGCGGAGTTCGTGGCAAGCCCAACACGGCGGAGCAGCTCGGGAAAGTTGGAACCGGGATCAGATGTGGGGTCGAAGATGGGCATCGACACCGGTCACTGACCGCCTTTTTGCACATACGACTTCACGAACTCTTCGGCGTTGGTCTCCAACACCTCGTCGATCTCGTCGAGCAGGTCGTCGAGCTCAGCTTTGAGCTTTTCGCCCGACTCACTGGTCGCTGGTGCAGCTTCCTCGACGACTTCCTCGTCGCGGCGTGGTGCCTGGTGTTCTTTGTGGGTTCGTTCAGCCATGGTGGTTCTCCCGTTCGCTCCAGTTCAACATATCGTCACGCGCCGAGACGTTCGAGGAGTTCGGCCGCAGTATTGCTCGCGTCGATCAGAGCCCCGACGTGCTCGGCAGTACCACGCTGGGGTTCCATCATCGGCACGCGGCGCAGTGGGTCGCGGCCGATGTCGAACACCATCGAGTCCCAGTTGGCGGCCACGACGTGCGTGGGAAACTTCTGCAGACAACGACCGCGGAAGTATGCCCGCGTGGTCAGCGGCGGGTGCGTCATGGCAGCGATGGCGTCGTCGGCGTCGACGAGTGTGTCGAGCCCGCATCGCTCTGCGAGCCCCTTTCCGGGGCGCATGTCGTGGTACTGCAGGTCGATCGCTTTCAATCGAGCATCGAAGCCCTCGATCCCGTGACGCGCGGCGTAGCCATCGATCAAGCGCCGTTTGGCGATCCAGTCGATCTGGGTGGCGAGCGAATCCGGGTTCGTCTCCAAACCGTGAAGGACAGCTTCCCAGCGCGCCATCACGTCGGCACCCACGGTGGACTCGACGGCATCGAGGCCGTGTGACTGTTGGTACTTGTGAGCCAGTTCGAACAGGCCCCACTGCACCTCCAGCGCGGTGACCCGGCGGCCGTCACGCAGCGCCACGGTTCGCCGCAGGGTGGGATCGTGGCTGATGTGGCGGATCGCCGGAACCGGGTTGGCGAGCAGCCACTCGTCGCCGAGCACGTCGTCTTCGATCATCGCGAGCACGATGGCCGTGGTTCCCACCTTGAGGTACGTGGCCACCTCACTCAGGTTGGCATCACCCACGATGACGTGCAGGCGGCGGTACTTCTGCGCGTCGCAGTGCGGTTCGTCGCGCGTGTTGACGATCGGGCGCTTCAACGTGGTTTCGAGCCCAATCTCCTCTTCGAAGAAGTCGGCTCGCTGGCTGAGCTGGAACGGTACGTCGGCCGGAACGCTGCCCGGCTGTTCGCACCCGACCTTGCCGGCACCGCAGAACACCTGACGGGTGACGAAATGTGACGTGATCTGCGAAGCGATTCGGCCGAACGGTACGTCGCGCGCCATGAGGTAGTTCTCGTGGCACCCGTAGCTGTTGCCCTTGCCGTCGGAGTTGTTCTTGTAGATCACGATTTCGCCGCCACCGAGCAGGCGCCGTGCGTACTCCATCGACGCGCGCACGATCTCGTCGGCAGCGCGGTCCCACCGCACGGCCTCTGCTGCGGTGCTGACCTCCGGGGTGGAGATCTCGGGGTGAGCATGGTCGACGTAGTAGCGGGCACCGTTCGGCAGGACCGCGTTGACCAGCGTGCTCTCGATTTCCGGCGCGAAGGAGTGGTCGGCACCGAATCCACGCGCGTCGTTGGCTGGCGACTCGTCTTCGAAATCCCATCCCACCTTGCGCGCCGTGGCGTTGACGTAGGCGTTGATCAGCATCGACGACGCGGTGACCGGGTTGTTGTCGCCGCCGCGCACGACGATGCCGTACTCGGTTTCAATGCCACAGACCTTGGCGATCGCCATGCGCGCACCATAGCGCTCAGTTCCGCACCAACGTGGTGCGGTTCGCAGACACTTGGCGTCGCCGCGGGTCGACGGCTACAGGTACTGACCTGTTTGCACCCGTTCGATGCTGCGTCCGCCCCCTGGGGTGTCGGCGGCGTCTTGGGAGATGAGGGTTCGGATGAACACGATCCGTTCGCCCTTCTTGCCGGAGATCTTGGCCCAGTCGTCGGGGTTCGTGGTGTTCGGCAAGTCTTCGTGTTCTTTGTATTCCTGCTTGATGGAGGCGAGCAGGTCGGCGGTGGACACGCCCTTCGCTCCCCCACCGATGAGCCGCTTGATGGCGAGCTTCTTGGCGCGGCGGACGATGTTCTCGATCATCGCGCCACTGGCGAAGTCCTTGTAGTACAAGATCTCCTTGTCGCCGTTCTGATACGTGACTTCGAGGAATCGGTTGGCGTCGTCGGCTCGGTACATCTCAGCCACCGTGGCCTCGATCATGTCGGGCACCAGCTCATCGGCCGCGATGGGAATCTCATCGGTGAGGTACTGGGCGAATACCTGTGTGGCCGCGGCGGCGTCGGGACGCTCGATCTTGATCTTCACGTCGAGTCGGCCCGGCCGCAAGATTGCCGGGTCGATGAGGTCTTCACGGTTCGTGGCACCGATGACGATGACGTTGCGCAAGCCCTCCACGCCGTCGATCTCGGCGAGCAGCTGCGGCACGATGGTGGATTCCATGTCGGAGCTGATGCCGGTGCCGCGGGTGCGGAACATCGAGTCCATCTCGTCGAAGAACACGATGACCGGCCAGCCTTCCTCGCTCTTTTCACGAGCGCGCTGGAACACCAACCGAATCTGCCGCTCGGTCTCGCCGACGTACTTGTTCAGCAGCTCGGGGCCTTTGATGTTGATGAAGTACGAGCGGCCTTTGCCTTCGCCCATCTTGTCGGCGACCTTCTTCGCGAGGCTGTTTGCCACGGCCTTGGCGATGAGCGTCTTGCCGCACCCTGGGGGCCCGTAGAGCAAAATGCCTTTCGGTGCCGGCAGGCGGTGCTCGGCGAACAATTCTTGGTGCAGGAACGGCAACTCGACCGCGTCGGCAATCGCTTCGATCTGAGTGTCGAGGCCGCCGATGTCTTCGTAGCTGATGTCGGGTACTTCTTCGAGCAGCAGACCCTCCACCTCGGGGCGAGGCAACTTTTCGAGCAGCATGTTCGACCGCGCATCGAGTCGCATGGAGTCGCCAGAGCGCAGGTGGACGCCGCGCAGCGCGCTCGACAGTTCGCACACACGCTCTTCGTCGGCGCGCCCGATCACGATGGCTCGCACGCCGTCTTCGAGCAATTCTTTCAAGCTCACCACTTCACCGGTGGTGTCGGGGCGTCGCGACTCGACGATGTTGAACGACTCGTTCAACGCCACCTCGGCACCCAGGTCGAGGAACTCGTGATCGATGTCGGGGTGCAGTTGCACCTTCATCTTGCGACCGCTTGCCAGTACGTCGACGGTGCCGTCGTCGTTCTTGCCCACCACGACCGCGTAAGCATTCGGCGGCTGAGTGAGCTTGTCGACCTCATCGCGCAAGGTGGAGATGTGCTCGCGAGCTTCACGCAGCGTGTAACTCAGTTTCTCGTTCTGCGCGGTGGTCTGCGCGAGCTGCCCCTTGGTCTCCAGCAACCGCTCTTCGAGCGATCGGATTCGGTTCGGTACATCAGCCAGGCGCGACCGAAGGTGGGTGTTCTCTTCGCTGAGTACAGCTACCTGCGCCTCGATAGCAGCCTGCTCGGCGTCTCCTGTGTCATCGAAGTCGGTCACTGGTACCTCCTGGTGTGATGCCTGATCTGATGCAACGTCACTCATATCGGAACCTACACGCGGGGCATGAACCGAACCTGGCATGCGCACCACTCATTCACGGCAACGTCACGTTGGACGGTCAGCGGCCATGAATCGACCAGTCCTGGTTTTCACGAAGCGCGCCGGGTAAAGTAGTGATATTCATTCGTTCTCGAATCGCTCCGAAGGAGACAACACCACATGAAGGTCTGGATCGACCAGGATCTCTGCACCGGCGACGGTCTGTGTGAGGAAATCGCACCCGATGTGTTCACGTTGCTCGACGACGGCCTGGCCTATGTCGTCGAGAGCGGGAAGATTTTCGCCACCGAGAAGGGCAATCCGCAGGGAGCCGAGGGCCTCGCCAACTTCCCCGACTCTCAGCTCGACGCCGTGATCGAATCGGCCGAAGAGTGCCCCGGTGAGTGCATCTTCATCGAGCCCTGATACGCGGCTTCTGATCACGTTCGACAACACCTACGCCCGCGAACTCGGCGGGTTGTACGCAGACGCAGTCCCAACCGCGGCCATCGAGCCGCGGTTGGTCGCGTTCAACGACGAAGTGGCGACGGCGTTGGGCCTCGACGGCGCAGCGTTGCGAGCACACGGTGCCGAGTACTTCTCTGGCAATCAACTGCTGCCCGGTGCGCAACCCATCGCGCAGGCGTATGCCGGGCACCAGTTCGGTTCGTTCAATCCCGGTTTGGGTGACGGACGCGCACTGCTGTTGGGCGAGGTCGTCGACACCGACGGTGTCCGCCGCGACATCGGCCTCAAGGGTTCGGGTCGAACACCGTTTTCACGGGGCGGCGACGGCCGGGCGACGATCGGACCCGTGCTACGGGAGTACCTGTTGGGCGAAGCGATGCACGCGCTCGGTGTGCCCACCACACGGGCGCTCGCCGCCGTGGTCACGAGCGATCTGGTCATGCGCCGCCGCCCCGAGCCGGGCGCAGTGCTCACCCGTGTCGCCGCTAGCCATCTGCGCGTGGGGACGTTCCAGTACTTCGCCGCACGCCAGCAGCAGGACGAAGTGGCGCGGTTGGTCGAGTACGCACTGGCACGGCATGGCGTCGAGCCAACGGTCGATCGGGAGCAACCATCAGCGTTGCAACTGCTGCACAGTGCCGTCGCGCGGCAGGCTCGACTCGTTGCCCAGTGGATGGCCGTCGGGTTCATCCACGGGGTGATGAACACCGACAACTGCACGATCTCGGGCGAAACGATCGACTACGGGCCGTGCGCATTCGTCGAGCCCTACGACCCGAATGCTGTGTACAGCTCCATCGATGAAGGCGGGCGCTACGCCTTCGGCAACCAGCCGGGCATCGCCGGATGGAACATGGCTCGTCTGGCAGAGGCGCTACTCCCCCAGCTCGGCGACGACTCCGATGCAGCCGTCGCACTGGCCACCGCCGCCATCGAACAGTTCCGGCCGAACTTCGAAGCGGCCTATCTCGGCGAGTTGCGTAGGAAGCTCGGGCTGGCCACAGTCGACTCAGGCGATCAAGCTCTGGCCGACGAGTTCCTCGGACTGCTGGAGCAACATCGCGTCGACCTCACCCTGGCATGGCGCTCCCTCAGCGACGTGCACGACGGCGACGAAACGGGGCTTCGAGCACTGTTCGCCGAGCCGACCGTCGTCGACGAATGGCTGAGTCGGTACGTCGCACGCTGCGCATCTGATCCGCTGCCCGATCGCGGCGATGCAATGCGACAGGTGAACCCGTTGTTCGTCGCTCGCAACGAACACGTCGAACGCGCGCTCGACGCCGCCGTCGAAGGAGACTTCGCACCGTTCGAACGTCTTCTCGATGCCCTGTCGCACCCCTACGAAGACCGCCCGGCCGACGCCGTCTTGGCGGTCCCCAGCCAGCCCAGGTTCCTGCAGACCTTCCGCACCTTCTGCGGCACGTAGCGGTCGCGCTCGATCGTTCTACCGTTTGATGCGGTCGCCGCCGAAGCGTTCGGTGCGGTCGTCGGTGCGCATGGCTCGGTTGCCCTTGCCGAGGAATCGGCCCACCGTGAGGAATGCTGTGTGGGCCACCATCCGATGATCCGGACGCACGGCCTGGCCCTCGATGTGCCAACCGCGATGCAGCACCTCGATGGTGCGCACGTCGATCCACCGGCCTTTCAGTTCTTCGCGGACCTGCGCCGCTTGGGTGATCTGAGGTGTGTATGCCACGCACACTCCACCGGGCGCGAGTACCTGCTCGAGGTGTGGAAGCACTTGCCAGGGCTCGGGAAGGTCGAGCACCGCGCGATCGAACATGCCGAGCTCGGCAGGAATTCCTTCGTAGCTGTCGGCGATGTGAATTTCGTACCGGTCGAGGACGGCGTCGCCGAGGAACTCGCGCACGTTGGCACGCGCCCGGTTGGCGAAGTCTTCGCGGATCTCGAATCCGACGATGTCGGCTCCCCAACGAAGCATCGTGGTGGACAACGCGCCCGAGCCGATGCCGGTTTCGAACACTCGCATACCTGGGCCGATGTCGGCGAGCATGCAGATGGGTGCGAGATCCTTCGGGTAGATCACCTGTGCGCCGCGAGGCATTTCGAGCACATAGTCCTCGAGGGTGGGGCGCAACACGGTGTACTCGGCACCCTTGGTGCTCTTCACCACGGCACCTTCGAACTGGCCGATGATCTCTCCATGAGGGACGAATCCGGCGTGGGTGTGGAACTCCCCTGCGTCGACCAGGTTGAGGAGATATCGCCGCTTTTTGGCGTCGAGCAACATGACTCGATCGCCGGGTTCCAGTGCCTTCACTGCGTCAGTATGGCGTGAGGGAGCCGTTCCCGTGTCACGTGCGACCTGCCAGGTATGCCTTGCGGGCCTTCTTGGTGAGCACGAGTTCCACGGGCACCGGTTCGTGACCACTCACCCGCTCTTGCAGACGGCAGAACGCGCACACGTCGGCGGTGGTTGGCGAGCCGCACACCGAACAATCGTTGAGACCGCCGGTGGCCGCCTCGTTCAGATTGGCGAGGATCGGGGCCATCCGGTCGATGAAGTTGAGGTAGAACGCGGCCTTCGACCCTGGGGACTCGCGCTCGATGGCATTGAGCGCTTCTTTGT
The DNA here is from genome assembly GCA_035512975.1 of Ilumatobacter sp. Lineage (GTDB taxonomy): Bacteria > Actinomycetota > Acidimicrobiia > Acidimicrobiales > Ilumatobacteraceae > Ilumatobacter. The sequence goes on along the minus strand of DATKCX010000046.1, from coordinate 2,920 downwards.
ACGCGAGGTGCTTGTTGCCGAGTGCCATCGGGCACTCTTCCACCTGATAGTCGATCCCTCGGACGATGCACCAGGCTGCCATTTCGCGCTCGGTGAGGCGCATCAGCGGTTTGACCTTCTTCGGAAACCCGTCTCGCGCTGGAAGCACTGGATATTGACGGGCGAGATACTCCACGTCCCACCGCAGCGCATTGCCGAACAACACCGCCGCTTCGTCGTCGAGGTTGTGGCCCGTGACCACCACGTCGTATCCGCCAGCGAGTGCGGCCTCGTCGAACAGGTGCCGTTTCGACAAGCCACACGCGGAGCATGGAACGCGTTTGGTCACTTTGGCCGCCGTGGGCACGTCGTAGCCGTACTCGCCGCGCAGGTCGATCGTGCGCAACGACAACCCACGGGCCTCGGCGAACTCCCGGGTGTAGTCGAGGCTGACGTCGCTGTACTCGCCGATGCCGAGCCCGATGTACAGACCGTCGGCCTGGTAGCCGAGCTCGATCAAGATGTCCCACACGGCCAACGAGTCTTTGCCCCCGCTCACCGCCACCAGGATCTTGTCGTCTTTCGACAACATGTCGTGGTCGGCGATGGCCTTTTCCACCTGTCTCCGGCACAGTTGCAACAGGTGTTCCGCACAGAAGTTGGCGTTGTGACGCGGCAAATCGATGATGGCTGGTTGTTTGCACACCCGGCACTTCGAACCGTTCATCGGTTCACCCTAACGACTCCTCCGTGGCGTCAGCCGCCGGAGATGACGGGGCGGACTTCGATGACGTCGTCGGCGTCGAGACGGGCATCACCGGGCACGAGCGTGCCGTTTCGTATGACCAGGTGCGCCTCTCGATTCAGTTCGAGTTCGTCGAGCAACTGGTTCACATCGCGAGCGCCCTCGACGACGATCTCGCGTGTGGGCTGGCGGAGACGAACGATCATTGGGGGCTGCTCAGCGATTCTTGGAGCGGCGCAACGCTCGTAACGCCGCTGCCTCGGCATGCGACTTGGCGCGGTATTCCTTCACCGTGGGAGCGGGCGTGCCCTTCTTGGCAAGCTTCTTGCGACCGCGCCGAGTCGTTGGTTTGATGGTCTCGATCGTCATGAAGCGACCGGCCCCCATGGCCGATACGTCGATCACCTCGACGTTCTTACCGGCCATCTTCTTCAGGATCGATTTGCCGAACACCCACACGGCGATGCCCTTCCACAGCGTGCTGTTCCCGAAGATGCCCGAGTACAGCGCCTTGCGCCGAATCAGGACAGCGGGACGCAACAGGCGCGGAACGAGTGCCATCGGTCAGATGCGCCGAATCTCGACGAGCGTCGTCTTCTTCTTGCCGCTGCGCTTGCCGAGCAAGAAGATCACGATCAGCAAGATGACGCCCAACGTGCCGCCAACTGCCAACAGGTTGTTCTTCTTCGACTCGATCTTGCCGCGCACATCGCCCTGAAACGCGCGCAGCTTGTTCTCGAGATCCTCTGGAGTGATCTTCGCTGTGGGTGGTTTCGTTTTGGTCATAGTTACTTCGAATCCTTGTTGAGGAACGTCTTGTTGATGCGCAGGAGCACCAGCACGAGGAGCAGCACACACACCACGAGAACGATGAGATACGACAGCCACGACAGGCTGCCGCTTGCCGACCTGGTCCATTCGGTTTGCAGGAAGCGAAGCAAACCAAGCAGCAACAACGACAAGCCGAGACCGAGGGAGATCGCGGCGGCCGCTCCGAAGCTGATCCACCGGACGGCACCCTTCAGCGGACCGATCGTCTCCTGCTTCGCATACGTCTTGACGTACTCGATGACTTCGCCGATCGACGCATCGTCTTGACGCTTCGACGTGTTGGAGATGTCCGCTGCCATGACCCGTGTTTCTATCACGAACCGCGGAACTTCAGTACGGCCGCAGCGTCATCGAGTGCGCCAGCGAGGACGTCGAAACGTTGCGCGGTCGATGGGGCGGCGAGCACGGCGTGGAGATCGGCGACCGAAATCGGCGACCACGAAGCGAGTTCGTAGAGCGCCCGTTGCGCCTCGGTCGATGACGGCGGAAGCGTGTCGGGCACCGCGTCGCCGAGGGCCCGCATTGCTGTGAAGCATTCCTCGAGCTGCTCCCGAAGCCTCTCGATCGCCAGAGCATCGACCGGGGTCGAACCCGGTGGATCGGCCTCGTCGGGCCATCGTTCGATGCTCGCCTTCGGATACGGATCGTCCGGCAGCCATTCGATCACGCGAAGGCGTTCGACGCCGACTGCCATCACCCCATAGCGACCATCGTCGCTGACGCGCACGTCGACGACCGTGACAATGGTCCCAACGGTGGCGCGCTGATCGCCGCCGCCCACTTCTCGCCCCCGCTCGATCATGACCGTGCCGAACTCCAGCGAACCTTCGTCACTGGCGAGCAGGTCCTGCACGAGTTGGCGGTACCTGGGCTCGAAGATGTGCAGCGGCAACTGGCCGCCCGGAAGCACCACCGACCCCAGTGGGAACATGGGCAGGTTGTCGACGACCCGGTCAGCGTTCATGGGTCAGCGCTCATTGGTCGCCAGCCGCCCACGACTCAACTACCGACGGGATGATCCGGCCGGCGCGATGGGTCGACTCGCTGATCGCTTGTTCCTTCAGCCACCTACCCAGCTCCCACCGAGCGTTGCCGATCACTGGTGTGTCGTCCACGGAGACCCCGAGTTCCAGCAGCGCCAAACGAAGTTCGGCGCTGACCGGGCTCAAACTGCGCACGCGCTCCACCGTGTTCGGTACCCCGAGCGCCGCCAGCACAACATCGTCAGACACCTCGCCGAATCCTCCGCCGAATCCTCCGCCGAATCCTCCGCCGGATCGTCCCTCGAGTCCTCGGTCGAGGACCGTCACGTCCACGCCACAGCGACCTGCCGCCGCCAACGCCACCCGGCGTTCTTGCTCCCCC
>DATKCX010000045.1:0-11957 GCA_035512975.1 Ilumatobacter sp. | reverse complement strand
GCGTTGGCAGACGGGGTGTCGGCGGCGTACGAACGCGACTATGGGCGCGCCGTCACACCCGACCGCGCCCACAACGTGCTCGTCGACGTCGCGGTGTCCGGCGGGCTGTTGGCGCTGGTGGCGTACATCGCCGTGCTGGCGTTGGTGCTGTGGGGTGCATGGCGGTGGCTGCGTGATCGCGGGCCGATCGAGGTCGGCATCGCCGCCGCGGTGATCGCCTATGCCGCGCAGCAGATGTTCCTGTTCCCGGTGGCAGTCATCGATCCGATCTGGTGGGCGCTGGCCGGCGTGATCGTTGCTCGACCGACCCGCGGTCTGGTGGAGACCAGTTCCGGCTGGCCGCGGTCTCGATTCGTCCGGGTGCCACAGGTGGTCGCGGTGAGCCTCGCACTGCTGATCGGTGCCGTCGGAGTGTTGGGCGTCGCCGCGGATCGTCTCGCCAAGTCGGCCGTGAACGGGTCGGCTGAGTCGGCGGAACGCGCGGTCACGCTGCGCCCCGACGTGGTGCGATACCGGCTGCTCGCCGCCAGTGCGGCGACGCGCACGCCGACCATCGTCGGGATCGAGGCCGCGTTGGCGCACACCGAGGCGGCGCTCGACGTGTCGCCGAACGACCCGATCGTGCTGCTGGCCGATGCCGACTATGCGTTCATGTTGGCGCGGAGTACCGGCGAACCGGCCGACGTGGAAGCCGCGCTCACCCGATGGAGCGAGCTGGCGGCAGACGTCAACTGCTACCGCTGCCACCTGGGGCTGGGGTATGCGGCGGCCTTGGCCGACGATGCCCCGACCGCTCGGCGAGGCTTCGGGCGCGCCGTGGAACTCGCCCCCGCCGGGGACCGCGAGGCGCAGGAGGCGCTCGATCGGCTGATCGAGCTGTCGTCGTGACCGACCCAGCCGCGCGCCACACGGCCACCGATCCGGCCAGCAACGAACCGGCCAGCAACGATCTGACCAGCCCCGATCTGACCCGCAATGATCTGACCAGCAACGATCTGGCCGCCAACGAACCGGCCAGCAACGATTTGGCCGGCAACGATTTGCTGGAACCGAATTCGGGTGCTGAGCGTGTCTCCGACATGAATCCACCCCATGCTGCGGACTTTCCGCTCATCACCGGCGAGCCACTCGTCGGGATGCGTCAGCGAGACGGGGCGGTCGACCCACCGGACGATTCGGCGCGGAGACCCGCGGCCGACGCATCGTCGCGGCGTGTGGTCGATCCCCCCGACTTCGAGGTCGCGGTCGGCGACCTGGCCTTCGAAGAGTTCTTTCGAGAGGCTCGCGATCGCATCGGGAAAGCACTCGCACTCTCGATCGGCGACTCGCACCTCGCGGCCGAAGCGGTCGACGAAGCGATGATTCGGGCATATCAACAATGGGACCGGGTGTCGTCGCTCGACAACCCATCGGCGTGGGTGTACCGGGTGGGCATGAACTACTGCGTCAGCCGCTTCCGGCGGATCGCCCGCAAGGTCAACGATGCCCGGCGCCATCTCGGAGACGGGGTCCAGCACGACACGCCGTTCACCGACTCGATCGGCGACCCCCGGCTCAGCGCATCACTGGCACGACTGCCGATCGAACAACGAGCTGTCGTCATCAGCCGCGTGTTGCTGGGCTTCTCGGAAGCCGACACCGCATCGGCGCTCGGTGTTCGTGCCGGCACCGTGAAGAGCCGCCTCCACCGAGCGCTCGCAGCGCTTCGCCACGACCTCGCCGCCGAACCTCCCGGGACTACCCGGCGCGCTTTCCAGCTTCCCCCCATCACGATCTCGAACCACAAGGAACTCTCATGAACCTCGAACACGACCCAGACCTCGACCCACAACTTCGATCGCGGCTGGCGACACTCGCCGACGGCAGCAACGTCGGCACCGGCAACCTGCGGGTGATCGTGGCCACCGCGCGCCGCCGCACCCGCCGACGCCACCGAGCGGTCGCCGGGCTGGCCGTCGCTTCGGTAGCCACCGTCACCGCGGTGGGCGTGCAACAACTCGCCCGAGTCGCGCCCGACGCCAACAGCAACGTGCCGCCGCCAGACAGCACCGGTGGCACCGCACCAGCCACGATCCCGGTCGACGAGACGCCGGTTGCCGCGTCGGGCGCGCTGCCGCTCGTGCCATCGAACATCACGTGGAACAAGGTCGACGTCGACTCCACCGCGTCGATCGGTTACCGTTCGTCGCAGAACTCAGGTGCCGGGTACGCGATCTCCACTGCGCCGGGTGAGTCGAACCCCGACGAGGTGACCCCAGCCCTGTACCGCACCGAAGACGGCATCAGTTGGAACCTGGTGGCCGACGACGTGGCGTGGCCGTTCAGCTTCGGGAACCATCAGTTCGTCTCATCGGCGACCGGCGTGTACGCGCTGGGCACTACGGCTGCGGAGGCTGGAGAGCCGAACGTGTTGCAACTCGGCGAGGTCGGCGAGTCCGGTGAGTGGTCGATCATCGACCTGCCGTTCGACCAGGCCGACTTCGACACGACCAACACGCTCACACCAGTTCGGTCGTCGATCATTCCGATCGACAATGGGGTTCTACTGGTGCTGGGTGTTCCGGGGGCGACCCCGCGCTACGAGCTCCTCGGGGAGTTCGCCAACGGCGGATACCACACTCAGCGCCACGATGGGATGGAAACGACGACGAGCGAAGGCTGCGACCCGTGGGCAGGTTCCCGAGCGACCCAAGCAAACGGTGGCGATTGGGTCGAGCCCGAGTTCGTGGCTGCGACCCCGGACACCAATGGCTCGTATGGCGACTGTGAGACGGAGATCCGAACGTGGACCGAAATCGGCCTCGATGCCGACGACATCGCCGCCATCCAACGACCCGGTCGCACATTCGCTTACACCGTGATCGACGGTGTGGTGAGCGAGTTGGCCGTTCCGTTCGAAGGATCGGCGATGGGGTCATACGCGGGAGTGTTGATGGTCGCTACCAGCCCAATGGACCAAGTCGGCGTCACGTTCGAAGGAGACTTCTATCGCGTGCGGCCCGACGCGACCTTCCGACAGGTGCTGGGCCATGCTCCCGCTGACGGTGTGACCGTGAGCGCCAGTGGCGACGCAGCCATCGCCATCGTGTACGACGGAGGTGTGTTGTACGAGTCGTTTGCGACGGGAACCACCTCGTACCGCGACATGTCCAACCTGCTGCTGGCCGACGGCAGCAAGCCTGACCGGATCTATCCGGAGCGCGAGTTCGTCGGCTTCGGCAGCAGCTTCGTCGGCTTGATGTCGCTGGAGAAGAACATCGAGCAACCGCTGTCGAACGCGACGAGCACCACCGTGGTCTACGAACTGGACGCTGCGGGGAACACGGTGCCGGCAACCACGTGGGCTGACTATGCCGCGGCGACGACGGCTCCGGGGTACGCGACCGCCAGCACAGTCATGCCCGACCCGAACTCGACTCGACGGATGTTGGTGATCACCGACGGCACCACGATGTCGGCCGAGCCCGTCGACGAACTGATCGGGTTGCCGATGGGGTCGTACCAGGTGACCGACGTGTCGGTGGTCAACGGACAGATCATCCTCACCTACATCCAGTACGACAACGACCCGGACACCCCCAACATCACCGGCGTGCTGGTGGGAACCCCGAACGGCTAGCAAGAAACACGCCACGCGCTGGTCTGACCCACTCTTCGTCAGCGGGGTTCGCGGGGGAGTTTCAACACTCGTTCGCCGAGGATGTTGCGCATGATGTTCGAGGTGCCGCCCATGATCGTGTAGCCGGGGGCGTACAGCAGCCCGTGCACCACGTCGCTCCAAATCGTGGCGTCGGCACCGAACGTGCGCCACACGAACTCGGCGACGCGAACTTCGTGTTCGGTGCAGAAGCATTTGGTCGCCGCCGAGAAACCCGCCGGTGCCTGCTTCAGCACTTCCCGGGTGACCAGGATGCGGCCGATGCGGTAACCGGTCTCGAGCGCAGCGATCTCTTGACGAACGATCGGGTTGGCCGTGTCGGCCCGCTCGACGGCCATGCGGAACAGCGCATGGTTCGACACGAGTCGGTCGATGCCGCCACGTTCGTGTTCGAGTTGCTTCATCGTCTGGCTGAACGCGCCGCCTTCCACCCCGACCAGGTTCAGCGCGGGCACGCGCACGTCGGTGAAGAACACCTCGCAGAAGTGCCGGTTCGTCGTCATGTCCTTGATCTCGCGGACCTCGATGCCCGGAGTGGTCATCGGCACGATGATCTCGCTGATGCCCTGGTGCGGCGGGCCATCGGCGTTGGTTCGGCAGATCACGTAGCAGTAGTCGGCAACCGCCGCGAAGCTCGTCCAGATCTTCTGGCCGTTGATGACGAAATCGTCGCCGTCGCGGCGTGCGCTGGTCTGGAGGCCTGCCAGATCCGAACCGGCGTTGGGTTCCGACATGCCGATGCACCACGTGGTGTCGCCCGACAACATGCCCGGCAAGAATTCGGCCTGCTGGTCGGGTCGCCCGTAGGCGATGAGTGACGGGCCCATCTGCCGATCGGCGAACCACATGGCTGCGATGGGCGCTCCGGCTGCGATGAGTTCGTAACCGATGATCAATCGGTCGATCGACGGTCGACCCGCACCGCCGAACTCCTTGGGCCAGGTGAGACCGATCCATCCGAGCTGCGCGAGCTCCTTCGCGAACTCTTTCGAGTAGCCGTTGATCCACGAGTCGTTGCTGCGCCCGTACCGTTCCACAGCCATGGCCGCCACATCGCGGGCGGCCAGCCTGAGCTCGTGTTGTTCCGGGGTCCAGTCGAAATCCATCGCCATCATCGTCGCACCGCCGCCGCATCTGGTCCTAGTCAGTCGGCCTCATCGACCGTTTGGCTAGCGAGCGAACACCTGCGAGTCGTCCGCGAACGCCTTGAACTCCAGAGCGTTGCCAGCTGGGTCGAACAGGAACATGGTCCATTGCTCGCCCACTTCACCTTCGAATCGCAGGTACGGCTCGATCACGAACTCGGTCCCCGCGGCGGTGAGCCGCTCCGCGAACCGATGGAATTCGGCGACCGACAGCAGCAGCCCGAAGTGCGGTACCGGCACGTCGTGACCGTCGACGGGATTGTGGATCGAGTCGGAACGACTCGGCGCGAGATGGGTGACGAGTTGGTGACCGCTGAAGTTCCAATCAACCCAGGTGTCGGCGCTGCGACCCTGCTCGAGCCCGAGCACCTCACCGTAGAAACGCTTCGCGGCATCAAGGTCGTCGACCGGCATCGCGAGGTGGAATCGGGGAAGCGATTCGTGGATGGTCATGAGTGTGCTCCGTCGAGGTGGGGTTGAAATCAACCGATGGTTGCTGCGCGGTCAGGCTATGGCCGCAATCGTGTCGCTGCCTTCGGTCGACTCGACAGCGTCTCAGCGGCGCGCTCTCGCCTTAGCATCGACACGTGCTTGATGACACGACCGGTGCTGTTGCCGTCGAGGAGTGTCCGCGTGTCGGTCGCTGATGTGCTGCTCGTTGCGCTGAGCGGATTCGCAGCCGGACTCATCAACGCCATCGCCGGGGGCGGAACGCTCGTGTCGTTTCCCGCGCTCGTGGCAGTCGGACTCCCTGCGGTCAGCGCCAACGTCACGAACACGATCGCGCTCGTACCCGGGTACCTCGGTGCTGCGTACGCGCAACGGCGCGACCTGCTGAGCTACGTCAGCCGACTGCGTGCGCTACTGATCATCGCCGCGCTGGGCGGGCTGGTCGGATCGGTTCTGCTGGTGAACTCATCCGACGAACTGTTCAGCGATCTCGTACCAGTGCTGATTCTGCTCGCGTGCGCACTGCTCGGGCTTCAGAACCGGATCCGCAATCTGATCGTGAAGCGCCGGATGCAGCGGGTCGATGACGAGGCCACCACCGACACCGACGACACCGCGGACTCGACAACACCGACCCGACACACCGCCGGGCTGGCGTTGCTGCTCGTCGTCGGAGCCGCCGCCGTGTATGGCGGCTACTTCGGTGCCGGTTTGGGCATCATGCTGCTCGCGGCATTGGGCATCGCACTCGACGACCCGTTGCCCCAGATCAACTCGTTGAAGTCCACGCTGTCGCTGGCCATCAACCTCGTCGCAGCCTTGTTCTTTGCGTTCAGCGACCACGTGGTCTGGGACTTCGCTGCGGTGATGGCGGTGGCCAGCGTGGCCGGTGGTATCGCCGGCGGGCGTATCGCCGGAAAGCTGAAACCAGAGTGGCTGCGTGCCGTGGTCATCGCATTCGGCATCATCGCCGCCGTCGCCTTCTGGCTGTGACGCTGGCCACCGCCGATCGAGTCACGCGTCCCAGGTGAGCGCTTGCAACGCTGTCGTCAGCGTGGTCGGCGCACGCCCGATCAGGCGTTCGAGCGTTTCCGACGAGGCGTCCAGGCCGCCCGCCGCGATCGACAGGTCGGTGGCAACGAGGAACTGCACCAGTGGTTCGGGAAGCCCGGCACCGGACAGGATCGCGCCGTACTGCTCGGCCGGCATGTCGTGGTACGGCAGGTCCCGGCCGGCGAGCGCTGACACAGCGGCGGCGAGTTCCGACATCGTGAACGCCGGCCCGGCAAGCTCGTAGGTCGAGCCCCGCAGCGTGGGATCGACGAGTACGGCGACGTCTGCCGCAGCGAAGTCGGCCCGTGTGGCGGCCGCGATTCGACCTTCGCCTGCAGACCCGACGAACGCACCGTTGGCGAGCGATGGTTCGAGACGCTCGGTGTAGTTCTCGACGTACCAGCCGTGGCGGAGGATCGTCGTGGTCAGCGGTGCCGCCGCAAGCAGCTGCTCGGTGGCGAGGTGCTCGGGCGCCACGGGAACCGACGAGGTGTCGGCGTGCAGCACGCTGGTATAGGCGAGGTGCTCCACCCCGGCGGCGATGGCCGCGTCGATGACGGCCTGGTGCTGGGGCACGCGCCGGCCGACGTCGCTGCCAGAGATCAGCAGCACCTGGGTGACGCCGGTCAAGGCCAGGCTGACGCTGTCGGGTCGGTCGTAGTCGAGCTCGCGCGCGACGACACCCTCGGCGGCGAGGTCTGCCAGTGCCTCCGGGCGGCGAGCCGTGGCAACGATGGTCGACGGGTCGACCTTGGTCCGCAGCTCGTCGAGGACGAGTCGTCCGAGGTGGCCGGTGCTTGCGGTGACGAGAATCATGAGGTTGTCTCCTGGGATTGTGGCGGTGTGGGATTCGACCGCGACGACGAGCGTACGGACACTTACTCACAGAAAGTACCTACTTCTTGGTAAGTTACCTGCATGAACTCCACCACTGCACCCGCCGCCGGCCTGAGGCATCACCTGCGCGCCGGGCGGGGCGACGTGTACGCACCGGACTGCCCGTCACGGAAGCTGCTCGATCACGTCACGACCCGCTGGGGTGTGCTCGTGCTCGCGCTCCTGCTCGAACGGCCACACCGCTTCAGCGAGCTCGCCGGCACCGTGGCCGGAGTCAGCGACAAGATGCTGTCACAAACGCTGAAGACCCTCTGCGCGGACGGTTTCGTCGAGCGCGTCGTCGAGGATGGTCCACCGGTACGCGTGGAGTACGGCCTCACCAGTGGCGGCACCGAAGTGGCTCGCCGTGTGGCCGAACTGGTCGAATGGCTCGAGTCCAACGTCGGCGCGATCGAGGCCGGCCGACCCGGCCATGCCACCGTGTGAACGGATCAGTCGGTGGGTCACAGCTCCCGTGAACCAGGGCCGCCGATGGAGCGGACGTGGGTGTTGGGCAACATGTCGGTGAGTCGTTCGGGGGCGCGCTGCGGGCTGGGACGTGCGAACCGTGGCTTCACGCCGAAGTCGCGATACGCCTGCTGCCATCGAGCAACGTGCGAATCGATGTCACCCGGGTCGGCGGCGCGGGCCTGTCATGTGAGTCAACCTTCCGGACCGCGTCTGACGTAAGTTGCCACCGATGAGTCGCAGCCGCAACAGCCCCGTGATGGCCGATGTGGCCGAACTCGCCGGGGTGTCGTCCATCACGGTGTCACGCGTGATCAACGGCCATTCCCTGGTGACCGAGACGACGCGGGCCAAGGTTCAAGCGGCAATCGACACACTCGGGTACCGAAGCAACATGGCGGCCCGCACGCTGGCTGGTGGACGATCACGGGTGCTCGGTGTGATCAGCATCGAGACCGAGTTCTATGGCCCGTCGAGCGTGCTCTTCGGCATCCAAGGCGCAGCCCGACACTCCGGGCACGCGATCATGTTCGTGACCCTGCGCGATGCAAGCGCCGAGGAGATGCGTGCCGCGCTCGATCATCTGCGCGACGCCCACGCTGAGGGGGTGATCGTGATCGCGCCGGTCCATCAGGCGTTCGAGTCGCTCGACGTCATCCGACCGACAGTGCCGCTCGTGGTCACTTCCGGAGCGAACGATGCGCACGCGACCGTCGGAATCGACCAGGTCCGCGGCGCACGATTGGCGACGGCACACCTGCTCGACCTCGGTCACGAGACGGTTCACCACATCCGCGGCCCGAAGGGCTGGCTCGATGCCGAGGCCCGGACCGAGGGATGGCGACAAGAACTTCGCGCACGCAAACGCCGAGTGCCCCGTGCGCTCCGGGGCGACTGGAGCCCGCAGTCCGGGTACCAGGCGGGAGAGATCCTCGCTGCCGACCCGAGTGTCACGGCGATCTTCGCCAGCAACGATCAGATGGCACTCGGCTTGATCCTCGCCCTGCTCGCCGCCCGGCGGTGGGTCGGCAAAGATGTCAGTGTGGTCGGCTTCGACCACACCCCGGAATCGGCGTTCTACGCTCCGCCCCTCACCACCATCCGCCAAGACCTCGGCGACGTCGGCCAGCGCGCCGTCGAACTGCTCCTCGAGATCATGGCGGGAGGCGAGAACCGCCACGTGAGTGTGGAACCAAGCCTCGTCATACGCCACAGCAGCGGCCCGATGCCACGTCGCTGACGACGTTTGGTTTCACCTGTTCCCGTCTCGACCGAACGGCATCGACCATTGACGGCCAACAATGACAACGCTACCATTCCGACTGCACCACGGGGTCTGACCGGAGGCCGCGCTGTCTGCGGCTACTTGAGGTCGGGCGGGCGGAAGAGCACGACCGGGATCGTGGCGTGTCGCACGACATTGGCTGCGGCCGATCCCGCAATGAGCCGATCGGCACCGGTGCGTCCGTGGGTCGCCATGAAGATCAGTGTTGCGTCTTGGGACGTCGCGAAGTCCACGATGGAACGTCCGACATCGCGACCGTGCAGTACCTCGAACTCGATGTCTCGACCGATCCGCTGTTGAAGTGCGTGGGCGCGGGTGTGCACGTACGACGACTGCACGATGGCGGGCTCGACCTTGCCTGCGTCGCCATCGAGCACTTCGACGAGCCAAGGAGTGCCATGGAATTCGATGGCCCAGGCCCCCACGATCGAAGCGACGCCTTCGGCCCGGGTCGAGCCGTCGAGCGGGACGATGTACGTTCCACCGAGACCGCCCGAACACTCGGTGGCGTGCGGGCCGAGGACGATCACGGGACCGAACATCGCCCGAAGAACGTCATCGACGGTGTTCCCCAGCATCGCCGCAGAGCGCCCGCGGCCGTGAGAGCTCATCAGCAGCATCGACCCGGGGTTCTCGTCGATGTGGGCGGTGATGGCACCGACGACCGTGTGGCTGGCCTGGACGAGGGGTCGGATCTCGACGGGTTGCGGCCCGAGTCGTTCGATACTGCGGGTGAGTTCGTCACTGACGCGTGCCACTTCTGAGGGCTCATCGACGATGGTGATCGCATCGACGTGACCGTCCACCTGCGCCGCCATCTTGGCCGCAGTCACCACGGCGTCGAGCGACGCCTTGGACAAGTCGACCGGCACCACGAGGTTGCTGAACATTGCCACGCTCCTTCTTCATCATTGGCTCCAGGCAATTGTGATCGATTGTCGAGCGAACCGGAAGAGGCTTTCGGCCCTGGATGCTCACTCGCCCGTCGCTCCCACCGTCGCAGTCCGCCTAGGGTCTCGCGATATGGGATCTCTCGAGAAGTTGGCGGTGATCGGTGCAGGCAGCGTCGGTGCCGCCGTTGCCTACGCGGCGACAATCGATCGGCTGGCCGACGAGATCGCGCTGTACGACATCAATGGTGAGCGAGCGGCGGCCGAGGCGCTGGATCTCAGCCACGGCCTGCAGTTCGTCGGCGGTGGCCGGGTGAACGGCTCGGACGACATCGGCATGTGCGCCGATGCCGACCTCGTCGTTGTCACAGCCGGCGCGGCACAGCATGCAGGGAGCAGCCGACTCGAACTCGCCGGCGCGAACGTCGCCATGGTCTCGCAGCTGTTGCCGGATCTTCTGCGTGTTGCTCCTGACGCGGTGTACTTGCTCGTCACCAACCCGGTCGACGTGGTCACGTACGTCGCCCAGGAGATCTCGGGATTGCCACCAGGCCGCGTGATCGGCAGCGGAACCGTGCTCGACTCGTCCCGTCTGCGGCATTCGCTGGCCGAGCGGCTCGACGTCGCCATCAGCAGTATCCACGCGCTCGTCGTGGGTGAGCACGGCGACAGCGAGATCGTGCTGTGGTCGTCGGCGACGGTCGGTGGGACGCCACTGCTCGACGTCGTCGGACCGGACGGTCGACGTGTGCTCGCCGAGGACCTCGACACGATCCGTTTGGAGGTCCGTGACGCCGCCTACCGCATCATCGCCGGCAAGGGCAACACGAACCTTGCGATCGGGCTCGCAACCGGCCGCATCGCCCGGGCGATCTCCCGCGATGAGCACGCGGTGCTGCCGGTGAGCGTGCGAACCACGATCGACGGCATCGACGTGTGCCTCTCGGTACCGAGCGTGGTGGGTCGTGCTGGGGTGCTGGCGACGATGCCATTGGTGATCGACGACTGCGAGCGCACAGGGCTCTGCGCCAGCGCGGCGGCGCTACGCAGCGTGATCGACCAAGTGTGGTCAACCGACGTGCCGGCCGGTTGACCGTCTTCCGCGACCTCTCCGCTGATCCTCCTGGGACCTTCGACTCTGGCCACTGAGGGCCGGAACTGGTCCGATGGAGGCATGACATCAACGCAGGCACGGCAACCCGTCGAGGAGCTCTCTGCTAGCGAGTGTTGGCAACTGCTCGACGCCACATCGGTCGGCCGACTGGCAGTCGACATCGCCGGTCACCCCGACATCTTCCCGGTGAACTTCATCGTCGACGGTGAATCGGTGGTGTTCCGCAGTGGTGCCGGGACCAAGCTCGCCGGTGCCGTCCTCGGACGTGCAGTCGCCTTCGAGATCGACGGGGTCGACCCCGAGGAGCGTTCGGTCTGGAGCGTCGTCGTCAAGGGTTGGGCCCGCGAGATCCACCAGATGGACGAGCGGTTCGCCGCCGACGACCTGCCCTTGTATCCGTGGCTCGCGCATCCGATGCCGAACTTCGTACGGATCGATCCAGAACTCGTCACCGGTCGTCGGTTCCATGTGGTCGACTCGGCAGACGTCGGTGCCCTATCTGTTCGACCTTGACCCCGTCGAGGACGCAAGGTTGTCGAACGATGCGGACACCCTTGACATGACGATCACGATCTACGGCACACAACCGGCACCTCCTGACCAACTCTTTGACAGCGTACGGCACGTGGAACAATGCCTGCCCGAGTCGCGACATTCGTACGGGAGGTGCTGGGGGAGGGGAGTTCTACCCGTTCGTTGCGCTTGCATCGAACACCTGTACCCCATAGGATTCAACGTATGGGAACAGGCGCACTCCCCAGCGAACTGACCGCAGCGATCACTGCTGTGACCTCGATCGACCCTGCCACCGCCGACACCACCCAATGCGCCGAAGCATTCGTCACGTTGGCGAAACTCAAAAGCTGGACCGCCGCGATCGAGGCACGATTCAGCTCCCGGGTCCGCGAACTCAACACCGCCGGTCAATCACTGCCCCCAGCCGACCTGCATGCCCGCACCCCCGGCTGCAGCACCCGCGAAGCACAAGACAACGAACGCCGCTCCGACATCATCGACG
>DATKCX010000044.1:0-7409 GCA_035512975.1 Ilumatobacter sp. | reverse complement strand
GGTACGAGTACCTCGGCGATTCCCGACTGGTCGACGCGCACGTTCGCCGCCTGCGGCTGAAAGTGGAAGACCAGCCCGACGACCCGCAACTCATCGTGACGGTGCGAGGAATCGGCTACCGCCTCCTCACATAACGCGAGGTGAACGCGAGGTGTCAGACGCCTCGCGTCATGTGGGCCAGTTCGGGGAGCGCTTTTCCCTGAATGCGAGCATGCCTTCCTGGGCGTCGGGGCCTCGAAACATCGACTCGCTCAGCGATTGCATCGCGTTGAACGCCGACTGGCGATCCATGTCGGGCACCTCACGCAACAGACGCTTGGCCTGAGCGACCGCACGAGGCGCGCCAGCCGTGATTCCGGCGCAGAGCGCAGCCACCGTCTCCTCCACGTCGTCTGACACGTGCGTGACCAAACCCATCGAGAGTGCCTGTTCGGCGGTGAACGCCTCGCCGGTGAGATACGGGCCAGCCAGTCGGGCCGGCGCGACCCGTCGCATGATCGGCACCGAGATGATCGCCGGCGCGACACCGATGCGGATCTCGGTGAGAGCGAAGGTGACCTGTCGTGCGACGACGACGAGGTCGCAGGCCGCCATCAACCCCACGCCGCCGGCGCGAACTGCGCCGTTGACGACCGCGATGGTGGGCATCTCGCAATCCATCAGACCGATCATGGCGTTGATCAGCGGACGCGAGTCGGGGATGTCGCCGGTGCCGCGTTCTTTCAGATCACCGCCCGAACAGAACGCGGGTCCTTCGTGGCGCAGCACCACCGCGCGCACTCCGGGAGCGGTCGCTGACGAGACGCACTCCGTGAGTTCGTTCACGAGTTGGGCCGACAACGCATTGCGGTTGTGCTGAGAGTCGAGCGTGATCGTGGCGACCTGGTTGGTGATGTCGAGCCGCACGAGTTCTCCCATGCGCGGCAACCTACTCTCGGAGCTCGCGCAGCATCGCCTCGGCGACGGCGCGGTCGCGGGTGCGTTTCATGGGCGGAAGCGCCTTGACGATGTCCCACCGGTAGTTCGCCGAACCGAGCCGCGGATCGAGCACCGCGACCACCCCACGGTCCGTGCGTGTGCGAACCAGGCGCCCGCACGCCTGGGCCAGCAGGGTCGCTGCTCGCGGCACGTCGATCTCCGAGAATGCTCGTGGACCCAACAGCTCGCGCCGGGCAGAGAGCAACGGGTCGTCGGGACGGGGGAAGGGCAGCTTGTCGATCACCACGAGCGAGAGCGTGCTGCCCGGCACGTCGACCCCCTGGAACAAGCCGGTGGTGGCGAACAGGCAGGTCTCGGCCGACTCCGAGAAGGCTTTGACCAGCGCCGGCTTGGGGAGGTCGCGCTGAGTGAGGATCGGCACGGTCACCTGGTCTCGCACCGCGGCGACTGCATCATCCATTGCGGCCCAGCTGGTGAACAGCGCCAGCGTGCGTCCGCCTGCAGCCTCGATCAGATGCACGAGTTCCTCGGCGACGGCGGCCCGGAACGCGGTGGTGGCCTTCGGTTGCGGCAAGTGCATGGCGCAGTACAGCAGCGCTTGCTCGTCGTAGTCGAACGGGCTGCCCACATCTGCCGACACGGTCGACTCCGCAGGCAACCCGACTCGCGTCGCGAGCGACGCGGGGATCGTTGCGCTCGTGAGGATCGCGGTTCTCTGCTTCCACACGCCCGCGTCGAGGGTTGGGCCCACGTCGAGCGGCGCGATCTCGAGGCGCGGTGAGTCGCGCGTCCCCGAGACGAACGGCACGGTGCCGGTGCGATTGGCGACCGCGATCTCGACCGCTTCCATCGTGCGGGTGACCATGCGTTGGGCCCGCAACTTGCGTTGCTGGGCGTCTTCGTTGGGCGTGTTGATGGCTTGGAGGACCTCGCCGACGCGGGTGAGGCGGAGTTGCGCGTCTTCGAGCACGCTGATCAGGTCGGCCGGCAGCGGGTTCGTGAGACGCTGACCGACGTGTGGCACCAGCACGTCGCGCAGCGCGGTGGACAGTTCGCTGATCGAACCGTTGAGTTTGGGGTCGTCGAGGATCTTGCGCACCGTCGCGGCCACGGTGACGAAGCGGCCAGGAGCGATCTCCACCCCGACGGTGTCGCTCATGATGTCTTCGAGCACGTGCGCCTCGTCGAAGATCACGACGTCGTGCTCGGGCAGGATCACTCCGTCGGCGGCGACGTTCAGCCCGTACAGATGGGTGTTCACCACTACCACGTCAGCGGCCATGGCGCGACGGCGAGCCAACTCGGCGAAGCACTCCTTGCCCATCGGGCACCGGTCGGCACCCGGGCACTCGTCGGAACCGACACTGACCGTACGCCACGCCACATCGCTCGGGTTCCAGTCGAGCTCCGCCTGATCCCCGGTTTGCGACACCCCCGCCCATTCGGCGAGCTTCTTCAACTCCAACTTGGTGACGGGCGACAGGTCGTCGAGCTCCAACGTGCCCTGGGCCGGGGCCGTGTGTTCCCGCAGTCGCTGCAGGCAGACGTAGTTGCTTCGCCCCTTCAGCACCGCCCAGTCGATGTCGTAGCCGATGTCAGCCATGTGTTCCGACAGAAACGGCAGGTCCTTCGTCGACAACTGGTCCTGCAAGGCTTTGGTCGCGGTCGCTACGACGGTGCGTTTGCCGGCGGTGACGGCACCGACGAGATAGGCGAGCGTCTTGCCCGTACCGGTGCCTGCCTGCACCACCAGATGCTTCCCGTCGGCGATCGCCTGGCTCACCAGCGACGCCATCTCGACCTGGCCAGGCCGCTCCTCGGTGTCGGGCAGTGCCGCTGTGACATGCGCCAGAGCAGCGCCGACGTCGGCCGTCACCATGTCGCCACCTCGTCAAGCCGCATCAGCCCAGTGTCGCACGGAACGATCGAATGCCCACGGAAACGGACGCGAAACCGCTCGTCGTGGGTACCGCTGCCCGTCGCGGCTGCCTGTCACGGCTGCCGGGCACGGCTCGCGGCTATCGGCAGAGGGCGATCGCCGCGTCGAGGTCGGCGGCGTCGAAGTCGGGCCACGCGTTGTGGGTGAAATGGATCTTCGAGCCGGCGCTCTGCCACAGCAAGAAGTTCGACACGCGCAGTTCTCCGCTGGTGCGAACCAGCACATCCACCGGAGGCAACTCCGGCAGGTAGAGGTGGCGATCGATGGAGGCCGGGGTCATCGGTTCGCCGGCGCGTCGCACGGCCCGTACCGACTCCATCAGCTCGGTCCGTCCGCCGTAGTCGAACGCCACGGTCAACAACATGCCGGTGTTCCCGGCGGTGTCGGCGATCGCCTTGCGGATGGCTCGCTGGACGTATCTCGGCGTTCGTGCCGCAGCGCTGTCGAACGAACGGCCAATCCATTGGATTCGGACGTTGAGTTCGTTGAGTTCCTTCACTCGACCGAACAGCTTCTCGTGCAGACCGAGGATGTGGCGAACCTCTGCTCGCGGTCGCACCCAGTTCTCGGTGGAGAAACCGAACACGGTGAGCCACCCGACGTTGCGCTTCACTGCGAGGCGAACCACACGCGACAGGTTTTCCTCACCCTCGGTGTGCCCGGCGGTGCGGGGGAGACCACGCCGACCCGCCCAGCGGCCGTTGCCGTCCATGATGCACCCGACGTGCAGCGGACGGCCTTCGGTGTTCACGATGAGCAACGTTAGTCGCCGTCGGCATGGGACAATAGGCGCGTGGCAACCCCTGCTCAGCGCACACCGCTCCACGACAGCGACAACGCTGTGCTGCGCCATGTGCTGGTGGTGGGCGGCACCCTGACGGAGTGGGCCGACCTCTCCGACAATGGTTGGTTGGAGCTGATCGACGACCTCGGGGTGTTGTGTTCCGAGTCGGCAGTTCGGTGGCTCACGCTGCGCCCGTACGAAACCGGCGACGCCGCTGCCGGCAGTTCGCCACAGGTGCAGCGGCGGGAAATTCATGTGGCCGGGTGCCAGGTGATCGTCGATGCCAGCGCCGACGGTCGTCGACGGTTTGCTGACGCGATGGCCCGGCTGGACACGAGCACCGAAGTGAACGAGGCCGCGGTGGCCGCCATGCTGTACGAACCCGCCGACTCCGAGCCCGACCTCGTGGTGATCTTGGGGCCGTCCACCCAGCTGCCTCCGTCGCTGGTGTGGGAACTCGCGTACGCAGAACTGGCGTTCATCCCGGTCGCCTGGGCAGACCTGCACTCCGACGCCCTGGCCGTCGCGTTCGACGAGTTCGCCGTGCGCCGCCGCAGATTCGGCGGCCTCGATGACGAGTGACCCGATCGATGGTGCACCATGACGAGAGCCGGGAGTAACCGCCCCACCAGCAAGGGCGAGCTGTATCGCGACGTCGCTGTGGTGCTGCGCACCTACAAGCTCGGCGAATCCGACCGCATCGTCGTGTTGATGACCGCCGAGAACGGCAAGGTCCGCGCCGTCGCCAAAGGCGTCCGCAAGACGCGTTCGAAGTTCGGGGCGCGGCTGGAACCGATGAGCCACGTGCGACTCATGCTCTACCGGGGGCGCGAGCTCGACATCGTCAACCAAGCCGAATCGGTCGAGCCACTCACGCCCATGCTGTCGTCGCTCGACCGGGTGTCGCAAGGGTTGGCAGCTGTTGAAGCGATCGACCAGTTGGCACTCGACCGCGAGCCGAACGAGCGGTTGTATCGGCAGGCGGTCGGCGTGTTGCGAACCATCGCCAAACGACCGGCCGCACTCACGGTTCCGGCGTTCTATTGGAAGCTGCTCGCGGCGGAAGGGCTCGAACCGCAACTCGACGAGTGCGTGCGCTGCGGCGAATCCGGTCCTGACACACCGCTCGTGGCGTTCGACCTCAACGAGGGCGGCGTGCTGTGCCGGGCCTGCCGATCGGGCAGCGCGATCAGCCCTGCGGCGCTCGACATCATGCGGGCAATCCTCGGTGGGCGCCTCAACGACATGCTCGACCTGCCCGAATCACCGGCAACGCACGAGGTCGGGGTGCTCGCCACGAGGGCATTGGAACACCACATCGAACGCCGCCTCAAAGCGGCAGCCATGTTCGAACAACACTGACCCACCCAGCGAAGGGATAGTGCCAGGCACTATCCCTTCGCCGTAGCCTGGCGGCCTATGCCAGCGACTGAGCTCGACCAGATCGTCAATCTCTGTAAGCGCCGCGGGTTCGTGTACCCGTCGGCAGAGATCTACGGCGGTTTCCGGTCGACGTACGACTACGGCCCCCTCGGTTCGCTGCTGCTGCGCAACGTCAAAGAGGCGTGGGTCCGGGCGATGGTGCAAGAGCGCGACGACGTGGTGCTGATCGATGCCGCGATCCTCGGCCCGCCTCAGATTTGGGAAGCATCGGGCCACCTCGCCAACTTCAGTGACCCGTTGGTCGACTGCACGAACTGCAAGACCCGTCATCGCCTCGACAAGTTGGACGACCCGAACACGTGCCCGTCGTGCGGCAAGAAGGGCACGTTCACCGAAGCCCGCGAGTTCAACTTGATGTTCAAGACTCAGGCCGGCCCGGTGGAGGGTGCCGGTGCCGACGCATACCTGCGGCCCGAAACTGCGCAGGGCATGTTCGTCAACTTCGGCCAGGTTCTGCAGACGAGCCGCAAGAAGCCGCCGTTCGGCATCGCCCAGGTGGGCAAGAGCTTCCGCAACGAGATCACCCCGCAGAACTGGATCTTTCGCACGCGTGAGTTCGAGCAGATGGAGATGGAGTTCTTCGTGCCGCCGGCCGACGGT
This sequence comes from Ilumatobacter sp., assembly GCA_035512975.1. Taxonomy (GTDB): domain Bacteria; phylum Actinomycetota; class Acidimicrobiia; order Acidimicrobiales; family Ilumatobacteraceae; genus Ilumatobacter. The sequence goes on along the minus strand of DATKCX010000044.1, from coordinate 1,704 downwards.
GAGCGCTGGTACGAGTACTGGTGCAACGAGCGCCTCGATTGGTATGTGCGCCATGGCATCCCGCGCGAGATGCTGCAGCTTCGCCCTCACGAAAGTGACGAGTTGTCGCACTACTCCACGGGCACGTCCGACGTGGAGTTCTTGTTCCCATGGGGCTTCGACGAACTCGAAGGCATCGCCAAGCGCACCGACTTCGACCTCAAGGCGCACACCGCCCGGTCGGGCGAGAAGCTCGACTACTTCGACCCGCAGACCAACGAGCGGTACGTGCCCCACGTCATCGAGCCCGCCGCCGGTGCCACGCGCACGATGGCGGCGTTCCTGCTCGCCGCATACGACGAAGAGCAACTGGGTGAGCCGGGCGGCAAGGAAGACGTTCGCACGGTGCTGCGTCTGCACCCGCGCCTCGCTCCGTACAAAGTGGCCGTGTTGCCATTGTCGAAAAAGGACGAGCTCACACCGTTGGCGCACGAGATCCGCAAGACGCTCAGCGCCCGCTACATGGTCGACTACGACGAGACGCAGAACATCGGCAAGAGGTATCGCCGGCAGGACGAAGTGGGCACGCCGTTGTGTGTCACCGTCGACTTCGACTCGCTCGACGACGGTGCCGTCACGGTCCGTGATCGCGACACGATGGAACAGATCCGCGTTCCCATCCCCGAGCTGACCGCCGCAGTCAGCGAGAAGCTCGGCTTCTGATGACGACACGTAACGCAAGGTGTCAGACACCTCGCGTTATGCGGTGGTGCTGATGGCTACCTACCTCGACAAGATTCTCGACAGCCACCGCGAGGCGGCTGGGCGCGACACTCGGTCGCTCGACGCGGTGCTGCGTGACGTGGCTGGTATGGAACCGTGTCGCGGATTTCGGGCTGCGCTGCAGGGTCGCGATCAGCTAGCGGTGATCAGCGAGGTCAAACGTCGATCGCCATCGAAGGGTGACCTCAACGGCACCCTCGACCCTGCGGAGCTGGCCGCCAACTACGAGGCTGGCGGCGCGAGCTGCATGTCGGTGCTCACCGACGTCGGTTTCTTCGGTGGATCGGTCGCCGACCTCCACGCCGCGCGCGCCGCGTGCTCGCTGCCGGTCATTCGCAAGGACTTCACGGTCTCCGCCCTCGACGTCGTCGACACACGCTTGATGGGAGCCGACTGCGTACTGCTGATCGCGGCCGCGCTCGCCCCGTCCGAGCTGGCCGAATATCACGCCCTCGCCGTCGAAATCGGTCTCGACGTGCTCGTCGAGATACACGACGAACAGGAGCTCGAGCACGCCCTCGCCGCCCAAGCCACTCTGATCGGCGTCAACCAGCGGGATCTGGTGACCTTCCAAGTCGACCACGACCGTGCTGTGCGGATGGCGGGTGTCATCCCAGATCACGCCGTCAAAGTTGCCGAATCCGGCGTTCGCGGTCGCTCCGACGCGCTGTCACTGCGCGCCGCCGGCTACGACGCCGTGCTGGTCGGTGAAACACTGGTGACCGCCACCGACCCGGCAGCCGCCCTCGCCGAACTGATCGTCTGATGCCCAGCAGACCAGTCACCAGCAAACCAGTCATTGGGATCACGGGGCGACGGAAGCTTGCCACGGACTTGCCGGGGGCTCCGGCGGCGATTGCCGGGTTGGAGGTCGACCTGCACTTCGCCACGTATGCGCATGAAGTGATTCGTGCCGGGGGAATCCCGGTACAACTCCCGATG
>DATKCX010000043.1:0-4141 GCA_035512975.1 Ilumatobacter sp. | reverse complement strand
TGTCGATCATCGCGTTCATGTTCCGCTATCTCGATGTGGTCGGCGACCAGCTCACCCGCATGCGTCGGTCGATGACAGCACGCTGCCATGACCCGCGCTGGTTGTGGCAAGCGCGACCGATCGCTTCGTCCGCCGGTGCCTTGTTCGTGCGGTCGTACGAACGTGGCGAGCGTGTCCACCACGCCATGCTCGCGCGAGGCTTCACCGGGCAGATGCCGGTCCTCGACGACCGCAGGGCTGCCCGATCGGACTGGCTGGTGGCGGTGGGCCCGGCCTTCGCCGCGGCCATCGCCCTGATGACGTACCTGGTAGCGCGATGAGTGCCGTGTCGCTGTCGGTCGAACGGCTCACGTTCTGCTACCCGGGTCGCGAACAACGCGTGCTCGACGAACTCTCGCTGCAGGTCCCCGCCGGAGAGCGTCTCGCTGTGCTCGGTCCGAACGGCTCGGGCAAGACGACCTTCGCGTTGCACCTCAACGGGTTGCTCGACCTGCAGGCCGGGCGCATCACCGTCGACGGACTCGAACTCAGCCGCGAGCACCTCACCACGATTCGGCGCACGGTCGGCACCGTGTTCCAAGATCCCGACGACATGCTGTTCATGCAGACCGTTCGCGACGACGTGGGCTTCGGGCCGGCCAACCTCGGTATCGACGGTCACGATCGCGACCACGTCATCATCGACGCCTTGCGGTCGGTGGGTGCCGACGCGCTGATCGAACGCACGCCGCACCACTTGAGCGGCGGCGAGAAGCGCCGGGTGGCGCTGGCGACCGTGTTGGCGATGACGCCGGGGCTCCTCGTGCTCGACGAGCCCACGTCGGGTCTCGATCCGCGTGGCCGGAGGGAACTGGCCGAGCTGTTGAGCACGTTGGATCAGACGCAACTGATCATCACCCACGACCTGCCGTTCGCCCTCGCCACGTGCGAGCGTGCGGTCATCTTGAGCGGCGGCCGGATCGTCGCCGACGACACCACCCGCGCCCTGCTCGCCGACACGGCGTTGCTCGAGACGCACCGCCTCGAACTCCCCTTCGGCTACCAACTGCACTGACCCGCTCCGAGGTGTCGCGAAAATGCGCGCTCCGCCGCGCAGAAACGCGACGTGGCGAGGGAGATTCGTGGGTGTGTGGCTTGCAATGCGGGGGTGGTTAGGGGTACCTTACGGACGTGGCCATCGTCTGTTCGTGCGAACGAGTCTCCGACCGTGTGATCCGGAGAGCGATCGACGCTGGCGCGCACTCCGTCGAGGCCGTGGCGGCGCGATGTGGTGCCGGGGGTTGCTGCCTGGGTTGCCATCCCACGATCGACCGCCTGCTCGACGAATGCTTGGTCGGAACCCCGATCCGCCGCCTCGCCCACTCGTAGCCGGGTGCAACGAGCGGTCGCCTCACCGCCACGCCGATCACCTAAGCTCCCTCCCATGCGAGGAGACAGTGAGATCATCGAAGCGCTCAACGAGGTGCTCACGGCCGAGCTGACAGCGATCAACCAGTACTTCCTCAACGCCAAGATCCAGGGCAACTGGGGATACGAGCGGTTGGCGGAACACTCGCGGCACGAGTCCATCGACGAGATGAAGCACGCCGAGATCGTCACGGATCGTGTGCTCTATTTCGACGGCCTGCCGAACTACCAGCGGTACTTTCCGCTGCGCATCGGCGAGACGGTTCCCGAGATGCTCGCAGCAGACCTGGAACTCGAAGTGGAAGCCGTCGCCCGGCTCAACGCCGGCATCGCCCTCGCAGTGTCGAAGGGCGACAACGGCACACGCGAACTGTTCGAACGCATCCTCGTTTCGGAAGAGGAACACATCGACTGGATCGAGACGCAACTTGAAACGATCCGTCAGATCGGCGTCGAGCACTACCTCGCACAGCAAGTGCACAGCTAGCCAATGAGCCAAGGACGGTGCCCATGAACCGCAGTGACAACGACGACGACCAGACAGTCGTAGAGAGTGGCACGAGTGGCCCACCGATCAAGCTGATCGCCCTGCTGATCCTGGTGATCGGCATCGCCGTGTTCTTTTTCCAGAACCTCAACGACGCGCCCATCGAGTTCCTGTGGATGAGTGGGAACTTCCCGATCTGGGTGGTCATCGGTGCATCGTTCTTCGTCGGCGCGATCGTCGATCGGCTCGCCGCTTGGCAGTGGAACCGCTCCCGCCGGCGTGGTTGATCACTATCCACCAGACATCACCCGGGTCGGTTCCAGCGATGCTCAGATCGCCGTGCACGTACTTGCCGGAGATCCGTCGCGACCGCCCCTGCTGATCTCACACGCCACCGGGTTCCACGCGCACGCGTATCTGCCGGTTGCACAGCGACTGGCTGATCGATTCCACGTGTTCGGTATCGACCATCGTGGCCATGGCGCGACTGCTTCACCCGGCGGGAACACGATCGATTGGACAGACTGTGGGGCCGACACCGCCGCCGTTGCCCGCAGCATCGCTCCCGACGGCGGCCTCGTTGGCGTCGGGCACTCCATGGGCGGGGCCACCCTGCTCCTCGCCGCCCACCGCGACCCCCAGTTGTTCTCCCGGCTCATTCTGTTCGAACCGATCGCGTTCCCACCGAGCGAAGACGCCAACGCGGCCAAGGGAAGCCCACTCGCCACGGGGGCGCTGCGCCGACGGCGACGATTCGACAGCTACGACCACGCCTACGACAACTACGCGTCGAAGCCGCCGCTGAACCAGTTCGACGCCGATGCGCTCCGCAATTACGTCGACTTCGGCTTCGCACCCATCGATGATCACGACGGTGTCGGGGTGCAGTTGCGCTGCACCCCCGAGATGGAATCTGCCACGTTCGTGGCGTCGATGGAGAGCGGGTTGTGGGATCTGTTGCCCCACATCGCAACTGCGGTGATCGTGATCGGCAGCGGTGACGGCGATGGCCCGGCGCTGATTGCACCGCGTGTCGCCGAGCGCTTACCCAATGCCGAGTTCGTGTCGTTTCCCGACCAGAATCACTTCGGCCCATTCGTCGATCCTGGCGCATTCGCCGACACCGTCTGAGGCCCGCGCAGGAGCAAGATGTAGCGGTGGTCGTGTAGTCACCGTGGGTTGCCATACCGGTCGCGTACCATCGTTGCTATGAACGTTTGGGAAGTCCCTCGCAACCTGTCACCGTCGAGGGTCGAGTCGTTCTTGTCATGTCCGTTGGCGTTCCGCTTCAACAGCATCGAAAAGCTCGCCGACGCGCCAACCGTGGCCACCACCCGAGGGTCGCTGGTCCACCGAGCGCTCGAACTTCTGTTCCTTCGCCCTGCGCCACAACGAACACCGGCGGCACTCGACCAGTGCATCGCAAACGCCATCGAGGAGTACCGCGAGCTGCCCGATTTCACCGATCTCGGGCTCGATGGTGCCGCGATCGAACGGTTCGATCACGACTGCAGATCGCTGGCTGCTGCCTACCTCGACCTGGAAGATCCCACGCGTGTGCGCGACATCGGGCTGGAACTCAAGCTCGAGGCACCGGTTGGCGACCTGACGCTGCGCGGCATCATCGATCGACTCGACCTCGACGAGCAGGGTGAACTCGTGGTCACCGACTACAAGACCGGTCGCGCCCCCAGCCCGAACTGGGAGCGTAAGAGCCTGTCGGGCGTGCACTTCTACTCGTTCCTCTGCGAATCGGTATTCGGTCGCCGACCCGCCGCGATTCGGTTGATGTACCTGAAGTCGGGTGAAGTGATCACCGCCACCCCCAGCGAGCAGTCCACGCGATTCATGACCACCCGCACCACAGCGGTGTGGAAAGCCGTCGCCACCGCGTGCGAACGCGACGATTTCCGCCCGCGTCCCGGGGCGCTGTGCACCTATTGCTCGTATCAGAAATGGTGCCCCGAGTTCGGCGGCGACCCGGCGCTCGCCAGCGTCGAAGCGCCGTCACGCCTGCGTCCGGCCGCGTGAGCAAACCTACTGCGGCACGCCTGATTGGCGCGGTGCACGCGTTCGATGACGCGGTGGACCAAGCGCTCGACACCGTCCGCGGGCATCCGCTCGCCGACCGGTTCTTTACTGCGGCAACCCACAGCGGCGAGTTCAGTGCCATCTGGCATGTCGCCGGGATTGCCCGAGGGTTGGCTACCGGCAGGGTCGACCAAACGATTGCCCTGACACTGGGCA
>DATKCX010000042.1:0-14231 GCA_035512975.1 Ilumatobacter sp. | reverse complement strand
ACCCAGCTGACGCTGATGTTGTGGCCGGCATTGCGCTGCACACTCCACTCGACGGTGGGAGCAGAGGTCAACAGTGCCCGTATCGCCGCGTAGTGCTCATCGCTCGCCGCCCAAAGTCGATCGAACTCGGCGATCGTGAATCGGACGGGGACCCCGATGCCTGGCGCCAACCGACGGAAGTCATCGGGCCATTCAGTGCCCTCCGACGGCGGCGGGGTCGCGATCGGCGCGATGATGCGCAGTTCCGGATCGAACGTGGCCGGTGGATAGAGATGCGAAGGTCCCCACGACGGGCCGCGCTCGCCGGGTTGCTTCTTAGGCGGCCAGTCTTCAAAAGGCACGGCGTAGTCGAGCCCAGTCGAGGAACCGTCGATGCCGATCAGCGTGGTTTTCAGAGGCTCTGCCGCCATCGCCAACGCCAGCTTGAAACCGAACGAATGGCCGATCAGGAACGCACCGGCGCCGACGGCGTACATCTCGGCATAGCGGTCGATCGCGTCGCTCAAGAGCCTGGCTTGCGGAGCCATCGCCCTCAACCACGGTTCGGCGTCGATGGACGCGCCGTAACCGATGCGATCCGGCGCCCAGACCGTGAACCCGAGCGACGCACCGAGTTCGAGCAGCGACAACGATGGTTCGGCAGCCCCGGCGAAGTATTGCGCTGTCGTGCCATGCCCGTGAAGGGCGACGAGCAACGCACGCGAGTCGCCGTTCGGTTCGGCGAGGAGACCCGACAACGTGATTCCGTCGATGTGGAGGGCGAACGGCCGGGTGTGAGCGGTGGCTACCACGACGTCGACGCCGGCCGACTTCGACCCGGTCAACTTTCGAGGCGCGTTCACTCACATCGGCCTGGATCGCGAGCACTGTCAGCCCGAGAGCGCTCGGCTCGGCCGCCCGGGCTTCCACCTTGGCCACCGTGCGGCCGACCAAGGCAACCGCGGCACCCTCCTTGGCCAGAATCGGCGGCGATGCCTGCACCGATCCCCTGACCGGCACCGGTGACGAGTGCAACCTTTCCGTCCGGCCGACCGTTCACCGCGATCACCCGCCGGCGATGTCGTCCATCGTGGTACGCGGCTGCGCGCTCTTGAGCAGCGTCCGCACCACATCGCCCACCTCGCCAGCAGTCTCAGGTGGGGTGTCGGTCGATGGGCCGCGGCGCCAGCCCTCGGCGATGGCCATGACGAGCCCCGACGATTCGATGACCTGTCCGGTGACATCGGCAGACTCGACGGATGCGAGCCATGTGACCACCGGTGCAACCCAACGAGGGTCGAAGTTCTGGGTCATCTCTTCTGGAAGGCCGAGGTCGTCGGTGAGGCGAGTCAGTGCTCCGGGCGCGATCGCGTTCGCCGTGACTCCGTAGGGTGCCAGCTCTATCGCAGCCACCTGGGTGAACGTGGCGATGCCCGCCTTCGCAGCGGAGTAGTTGGTCTGGCCGGCGTTGGCGTAGAGGCCCGCGACCGAGGTGGTGTTGATCAGTCGAGCGTCGTTGGTCTCGCCGCGCTTGGAGCGGTTGCGCCAGTATTCGGCGGCGAACCGAGACGGGCCGAATGTGCCCTTCAGGTGTACCTGGATGACCGAGTCCCACTCCGCTTCGGTCATCCCGAACAGCATCCGGTCGCGAAGGATGCCGGCGTTGTTCACGACCACGTCGAGGCCACCGAAGACGTCGATCGCCTGATCGATCAGCGATTTTGCCCCGGCGAACGTGCTGATGTCGTCGGTGTTGGCAACACCGTGACCGCCGGCCGCCACGATCTCGTCGATCACCTGTTGGGCCGGCCCAGTGTCGCCGCCAGTGCCGTCGCGAGATGCGCCGAGGTCGTTGACAACGACGAGCGCTCCGTTGGCCGCAAGCATCAGCGCATACTCACGGCCAATGCCACGTCCTGCCCCGGTGACCACGCACACGCGGCCTTCACACATCTTGCTGTCGTTGATGTTCGTCATGTTCATCTCATCTTTCTTCGTCAGGCCTTCTTGGTCAGGCCTTCTGGGTCAGGTTTGCAACACCGCAAGTGCTGCGGGATCGATGTATTCCTCGGTCTTGGCGACGAGCCCACGGTCCGAGAGTGTCACCACCATGCAGGTGGAGGCTGCGAACGGTCCGCCAGGGCCGGTGCCGGTGAGCAGCGCTTGCCACACGAAGCCGTTGGTGGTTACGAGGACCGCGACGTCGGTCCACGCCACGTCGGGAGCGGCACCGTGCAGCCAGCGGAGGGTCCTGGCCGCACGGTCCGCGCTCACCGAAGCGTTGTCGAAGTTGTGCCAGACGACGGCGTCGGGCTCGCACACCGCCGCCAATGCATCCGCGTCCCCAGCACGCGTTGCGGCCGCATATCGTTCTGCGACCCCCAGCTTCTCGACATCGCCGATCACAAGACGATAGAGTACACCTAATACACTGAATTAGCGAATCGAATGAGGGGATCACATGGATCGTGCATGCACAGGACGGGTCGCGCTCGTCACCGGCGCAAGCAGAGGTTTGGGCGCAGCGATCGCCATGCGACTGGCAGAAGAGGGTGCCCGAGTTGCCGTGTCGGCGCGCACCCTCGACCGCGACGAGCGAGTCGAGGGGTCGCTTCGCGAAACGGTGGAAGCGATCACCGCCAATGGTGGCGAAGCCGTCGCGGTCCAATGCGATCTGTCCAGCGCCGATGACCGGCGGCGGATGATCAGCGAGACCGAGGCAGCCCTCGGGCCGATCGACATCCTCGTCAACAACGGAGCTGTTTCGTTTCTTGCTCCGTACACCGAGTTCAGCGAGAAGCGTTTCCGGTTGATGTTCGAGGTGCAGGTTCGGGCGCCATACGAGATCGGCCAACTCGTGGTGCCAGGGATGAGGGAGCGTGGCGTTGGCTGGATCCTGAACATCACCAGCCGCGCCGGAGTGCACCCTGCCGGGCCGCCCTTCGAAGAGGTCCACAAGAACGGGTTCACGGTGTATGGCATGGTAAAGGCAGCGCTCGACCGATACACCACTGCGCTTGCTGCTGAGCTGTACGACGACAACATCGCCGTCAACTCACTCGCCCCATGGGACAACGTCGCCACCCCGGGCGCGAGTCACCACGACCTCGTTGCCGACTTCGCCCTCGAGGGTCCCGAATGGGTGGCCGAGGCGGCTCTGCTGCTGTGCTCCATACCTCCCAAGCAGCTGACTGGGCGGATCGCCTACAGCCAACCGTTCCTCGCCGAACACCAAACCAGGCCGAAGGTGCGCTGAGCGATGGACTTCGAGTACCCACCCGAGATCACCGCCTTCCGCGCCGAGGTCCGCGCCTGGTTCGATGACAACCTGACCGACGAGGTCCGCGCCCTCGGCACCGGCAGCGAGTTCCATGAACGTGACTGGGCAGTCCGGGTCGCGTGGGAGCAGACCATGGGGCGCGGTGGATGGATCGGGCTGTCATGGCCTGCCGCGTTCGGTGGCCGCGAAGCGACGCCACTTCAAGAGCTCGTGTTCGCTGAGGAGTACGCCCGGTCGGGCGCTCCCACGCGCGTCGGTACGTTCGGTGAGGGTCTCCTCGGGCCGACGCTGATCCATTTCGGAACGCAGGAACAGAAGGACCGCTTCTTGCCACGCATCCTGACGGGCACCGAGTACTGGTGCCAGGGGTTCAGTGAGCCGGGCGCTGGTTCCGACCTGGCCGGCGTGTCCACGAAGGCCACGCGCGACGGTGACGAGTGGGTGCTCGACGGGCAGAAGGTGTGGACCAGTCAGGCCCAGTGGAGTGAGTGGATCTTCGTCCTCGCCCGCACCGATGCAACGCCGGGCGCGCCCAAGCATCGGGGGATTTCGTTCCTACTCGTGCCGCTCGACCAACCAGGCATCGAGATCCGACCCCTGAAGGACATGGCCGGAGGCGAGCACTTCTGCGAAGTGTTCTTCGACGGGGCGCGTACACCCGCCGACATGATCGTCGGCGCACCCGGCGACGGCTGGGCCATTGCGATGGCAACACTCGGTTTCGAACGCGGCACGGCGTTCATGGGCCAGCTCCGCCGCTATGCCGCCGAGTTCGAGCGAGTCGTCGACCTCGCCCGGTGCAGCGGAGCGACTCGAGATGCCACGGTGCGCGACCGCTTGGCTCGGCTCAAGACGGGCCTCGAGCTGATGCGTTTCGGTGCCTACCGCACCATCACTGCCCTGCTTCGCGACGGCCGTCCTGGCCCGGAAGCCTCGATCGGCAAACTGCAGTGGTCACAATGGCATCAAGACCTGACCGAGTTGTCGATCGACCTGCTCGGGGTGCGCGGCGTGGTCTGGGACCCGGCCGTGCACGAGATGCAACATTCGTTCATCTTCAGCCGCGCCCACACCATCTACGCAGGTTCCTCGCAAGTGCAGCGCAACATCATCGGCGAACGCGTGCTCGGCCTTCCCAAGGAGCCGAGCTGACCGGTGGCAGTCACCGGATCCAATGCGTACTGGGCAGCCGAGACAGGCGTGCCACTCGACCGTCGCCCGGTTGGCACCGTCGTGGTCGACAACGCAAGCGAATACCCCCACCGGACCGCCCTGTTGTGGCCCGAGGCCGAAACGCTTCGGGCGTGGACGTGGACCGAAGTGCGCGACGAAAGCGAAGCGTTCGCCCGGCGACTGCTGGCGATCGTCGAACCCGGGGACGTGGTGGCAGTGTTTGCCTCCAACAGCCCCGACTGGGTGTTCTTCGAATTCGGTGCGGCCATGGCCGGCGTCACCTTCGCTGCGGTGAACACGGCGCTGGCAGATGCCGAGGTGGAGCACGTGCTACGCGCATCGGGCGCACGAGCCGTGTTCGCCGACCGAGAATTCCGTGGCTCACCACTTCTGCAACGCACGCGCGCTCTCACCACCGACATCCCTGCGTTCGATCTGGCAGCCTGGCGCGAGCTCGCCGCGACTGACCGCCCGCTGCCGATTGTCGACGCAGATTCCTCGCTGCTGATCCAGTTCACTTCCGGCACGACGGGCAAACCGAAAGGCGCTGCTCTGAGCCACCTCGCCGCGTACAACTGCGCGAGGTATCAGACCATGCGGATCGGTGGAACCGTCGACGACAACTGGCTCAACGTGATGCCGATGCACCACGTGGGCGGTTCGGTGTGCGTGCTGCTCGCCATGCTCTCCGTCGGCGCGACGATCACCCTTGCCCCTGCCTTCGACCCCGGGCCGGTGTTGCACCTCATCGAACAGAGCCGCGCCACGATGATCGGCCTCGTGCCGACGATGCAGCTCGCCGTATTCGACCATCCAGACTTCGCAGCCGTCGACCTCGGATCGCTGCGTTTCGTCATCAGTGGCGGATCCGTCGTGCCGACATCGCTGATCCGCCGCGCCGAATCCGCGTTCGGGGCGACGGTGGTCAACGCCTACGGCCAATCCGAATCGCCATCAGCATCGATGACCGACCCCGGCGACGACGACACCACCAAAGCCGAAACCATCGGCCAACCGCTCGACCAGCGTGACGTACGGATCCGCCGGGCCGACGGCTCCACCGCCGACTTCGACGAGATCGGCGAACTGGTGATGCGCTCACCGTTGACCATGAGCGGCTACCTCGGTAGCAGTGCCGGAACGATCGATGTTGACGGAACGATCGATGCAGACGGGTGGCTACACACCGGCGACCTGTGCTCGATGGACGCTCGAGGTGTGCTGCGCATTCACGGCCGGTCACGCGAAGTCATCATTCGCGGCGGCGAGAACGTCTACCCGGCAGAAGTGGAAGGTGTCATGTTGCGTCATCCAGCCATCGCCGACATCGCGGTCATCGGTATGCAGGACGCGCACTGGGGCGAGGTCCCCGTCGGCTGCTACCGACCAGCCACCGATGAACTGCCCGCCGACAGCGACCTGACCGCGTTCGGACGAACCGCGCTCGCCGGATTCAAGGTGCCCAACCGCTGGATCCCCCTGGACGCCTTCCCGCTCACCGCCGCGGGCAAGGTGAAGAAGTTCGAGCTGCGCGAGCACCTCGCGAGAACGGAGCAACGATGACGACCGGCGACCAGAGCACGTCCGAGCGCATCGACCGGATCGAATCGCAGCTGGCGATCGGGCAGCTGCCCATTCGCTATGCCATGGCAGTTGACGGGCGCGATCTCGAGACGTGGCTCGGCCTGTTCGTGCCCGATGTGCAGATCGGGCGAGACCGGTTCGGTCGAGACGCCCTGCGCGAGCAGATCGAGCCGGCCCTGCGCACCTTCCACCGTTCGGTTCACCAGATCGTCGGTCACCGGATCGAACTGGTCGATGCCGACCGCGCAACAGGCGCTGTCTACTGTCGCGCCGAGCACGAGGTCGACGATCGATGGATCGTGATGGCGATCTGCTACTTCGACGAATACCGACGGGTCGACGGCGAGTGGTACTTCTCGCGTCGCCGCGAAGAGCACTGGTACGCAGCCGACATCAACGAACACCCGCAAGCGGTCGGCTTCGACAGCTGGCACGGCGGCGAACCCGGCGCAGCTGGTGGGCCACGCCTCCCCGACCGCTTCCCGACGTGGTCGCCCTTCTGGGCGACCACGTAGCCGGGCCGCCCGCTCGGGGCGAGCGGTCACGTTGTCACACGGTCAGGATGCTGGGATGACGATCTCGTCGGCTTCGAACCGCGCGATCTCGTCGTCGCTGTAGCCGACCTCGGCGAGGATCGAGCGGTTGTGTTGACCGCGCTGGCACGGCGGAGCAACCCGGCCGGGTGTCTCCGAGAACGTCACGGGTGGAGCGGCGCGGACCATCTCGCCGAACAAGGGGTGCTCCACGGTGACCGTGAGGCCGGCCTCGCGCAGACCCGGATCGAAGCTGGTGAACACCGGGTGACCCGACATGTTGGCGGCGACGCAACCCACGCGGGCCGCCGTGCACAGTGCCTCCCACTCGAGCGCCGGACGCGTTTTGAACCGGCTGCCGAGCGCGGCGGCCAATGCTTGGTCGTTCTTGACGCGCGAGTTGGCATCGGCGAACCGATCGTCGGTGGCGAGCCCAGGTTCGCCGAGCACGGTGGTGAGCGCTTTGAACTCGGCATCGGTACGCACGACCAGGCAGACCCAGGTTCCGCCGTCGGCAGGATAGACACGGTCGAGCGCCGACGTACCGAGGTAGTCGTCGTCACACAGCGCCACCGGCGGCTTTCCGTCGTACGTGCAGAAGTCGTCGCTGTAGGCCAGCGCATTGCCGGCGATCATCGAGGTGCGGATGAACTGCCCACGACCCGTGCGCTGCTGGTGGTAGACCGCGAGCCCCAATGTGGCCAGCACAGCCAGTGCGGCGTTGGAGTCACCGTCGACCACCTGGCCCAGCCGCGGAAGGACAATCGCCTGGAGTTCGATCACGCTCATGTCGAGGTTCTGCGCGGGATCTGACCAGTAGCCGGTCTGGCGACCGAAGCTGCCGGCGACTGCCTGAGCGGCCTGCGCGTACAGCGCACGATGCGCGTACGGCCCGTCGGTGCCGTAACCGCTGGAGTGGATGTACACCAGTCGCGGGTTGATCGCCCGCAGCTCGTCGTACCCGAGGCCGAGCTTCTCGGGCACTCCGGTACGAAAGCCGGTGATGAACACATCGGCCTGGGCGATGACCTTCTGGGCGATCGCGCGACCCTCCGGAGTACGCAGGTTCACCGACAGGCTCTCCTTGGCCGCCGTCGTCTTGTTCGAGGCGACTTCGGGCCCGAAGGATCTGCGATGCGGATCGCCATCACCGTCTTCGAGCTTGATCACGCGCGCACCGAGCGCGGCCGCCATGGCCGTTCCATACGGCATCGCATAGAAGTAGCCGAACTCGACGATCGTGACGTTCGCCATCGGGTGAGCGGGAGCGGCGCCGCCACCCTCGGGCGACGGAGTAGGTGTGAACGGGCCGGCGTTCTGGCCGACGGCGGGCGCGGACCGTCTGGGTTCCAGCGGGCTGTCGGAAGCGTGGCACACCGGCCCGACCTGGCGAACGGGGCCGACCACCGGATCTTCGATCGTGATCGCATCGCCGTTGTGGATGATCTGCGGATGATCGAGGCCTTGCTCGGACGTGACGGCAACCTCGAAGGCGATGTCTGGGCTGGCGAGCAGCAGCGGCAACCAGTGGTCGAGGTCGTGCTCGCGGAACGCCTCGAGGAGCAAGTCCTCCCACGCCTGGGCGTCGTCGGCATTGTCGAACATCGGGAGTCGGCTGAATCGCGGCTCGTCCAACACGTGACCGATGCCGGCGACGTCGCACAACGCCTTGCCCTGATGCGGCAACAGGGTGGACGTCTGCAGGAAGCGGCCGTCGCTGGTGACGAGCAGAACGCCGTAGCGGCTGGCCGCCATCGCTGAACGAGCGTCGGCCGATGGGGCCTCGCCCTTCTTCGCCATCAACTGGGCGATGGTGGCCACGAAGTAGTCGAGCGGGTCGAGGCCGGCGAACAGCGTGGCACCGACCGTTTGGCCGCGGCCGGTCTGCTCGCGCACGAGCAGCGCTCCCATGATGCCGGCAACCGATTGCATGGCCGCGCCGAAGCTGGCCCACGGCACCGGGAACATGATCGCTCCGTCGCGGTGGCCGAACGCGCCGCGCGCCCAGAGGCCAGACTTGGCTGCGACCAACGCGTCGTAGCCCTTCACCGACGCGTACGGGCCGGTCGGGCCGAAGGCCGTGATCCCGCAGTGCACCAGCTTGGGATTCGCCGCCCGCAGCGCGTCGGCACCAAGACCCCATCGATCGGTGACGCCCGGCGCGAAGCCCTCGATGACCACGTCGGCCTCGGCCGCGAGATCTCGCACCAGGGCCTGACCTTCGGCCGTGCGCAGGTCGGCCACCACGCTCTCCTTGCCCCGGTTCCAGACCAGGAACCCGCTGGGGTTCTCGGTGCGCAGTCGGTCGCCCTCGGGCCGCTCGACCTTGATCACCCTGGCTCCGGCGTCGGCCAGCACCATGCCGGCGATGGACGCCGCGGCACTACCAGAGCCAATCTCCAACACATTCAACGAATCACAGATTCCAGTCACACCAGTACCCCCAGCAAGCATTCGATCAGTGGTTGGATTCGGACTCTAGTCGACCTCCCGACAAACCTCAACAAACAGGGTGTAATGATTTTACTCTTTCCCCGCCTTGGGGTACGATGTGACCATGAGCGACAAGATCTGGGCCAACTCCGGCGATTCCCATTTCCTCGAGCCTGCTGACCTGTGGCATCAGATCATGCCGAAGGACCAGGCCGACCGTATGCCTCGCACCGAGATGATCTCCGACGACGAAGAACTCGTCACGGTCGATGGGAAGAGTTTCACCCGCAAGGTGCCGAAGCTCTTCACGAGCAAGGGTGCCACCGGTGAGACCATCGTCGAGATGTCGCACCGTCCTCCAGGTTCGCGCGACGTCAACCTGCGCTTGGCCGACCTGGACGAAGAGGGCATCTGGGCCGAGGTGATGTACCAGTCGATCGGGTTGTGGTGCTCGCTGATCGAAGATCCGCAGCTGATCCGCGACGCAGCGCGCGCCGAGAACGACTGGCTCGCCAGTGAGATCCAATCCATCGCCCCCGACCGGCTGGTTCCCGCCGCACTGATGCCGATGCTGCAGGTGGAAGACGCCGTCGCCGAATGCATCCATGCAGCCGAGATCGGCCTGCACCTCATCAGCCTGCCCACCGGCAACCCAGCCGGTACGCGTGACTACAACGACAACTCCTGGGAGCCCTTGTGGGCAACGGCCGAGGAGACCGGGATGGTCGTGGGATTCCACATCGGTACCGACGGCGGGGATCAGGCCGCCGCGTTCCGTGGCCCAGGTGGTGCGATCTTGAACTACGTCCAGACCACATATGGCGGGCAGTACGCGGCGATGAAGCTGGTGACAGCCGGCGTCTTCGAACGCCACCCCGACCTCAAGGTACTGATTTCGGAGGGCGGAGCGAGCTGGGTGCCCTTCGTCGGCGACCGCATGAACGAGGCCTATCGCCAGCACAGCATGTTCGTTCGTCCACAGCTCCAGAAGTCACCCAAGGAGTACCTCTACTCGAACGTCTACGCCAGCTTCCAGCACGATGAGACGGCTCCGGCGGCAATGTGGGCGATGGGTTACGACAACGTGATGTTCGGCAGCGACTACCCGCACCTCGAGGGCACCTACGGGCACACTCAGAAGACGCTTCACGAACTGTTCGACGACGTCGCCCCGGCCGTTCGCGAGCGCATCACCGTCGGGGCGTTCGCAGAGCTGTTCCCCCACGTCTCGTCGCCGCCGACCGCCTGACGACTCTCGGCCGCGAGTGGCTCGGTCGCGACCTATCGGGTCGCCCCTCTTACGAGGCAAGTCGATAGGTCGACAGTGAAACGGCGACGACGTTGTCATCTCCGTCGGTCATCTTGGCCCGACACCCAATCACCGAGCCCACGGAGGCAAGCACTTCGGCTCCGAACGTGAACGGACCGCGGCGGCCTGCTCTCGGAATCCGCACCGACATCGACTGCAGGAGCAGACGGTCGGTGCCGGTGATTGCGGAGACAATCTGGAGGGCGCTCTGCTCGAGGCCAACCAGCATCGGACCATGATGCAACGTTTCGAGCCCCACCCGGGCAGACAGCCTGGGAAGAACGAACCCGCCGGCCGGCAGCGGTTCGAGTTCGTAGGCGGCGGCCATCGCCGGCACCTCGGGTCCCTCTTCGTATCCGGGGCCTGGGTCGGTGTAGACGAAGCCCTCCGGCGTTGCGTTGATGACCGCCCAGTTGGCCGAACCAGAGCCGATCACCCGTCCAGGCTGATCGGCGTCCTCGAAACGGCACTCCGTGAACACCTGAGTTCGCCCTTCGCGAAGGACCGAGCCAATCGTGTGCAACCGACCGACATCGACCGCCGACTCGTACAACTGGATGTCGACCTGAGTAAGGCCCAGGTGGTAGATCCGATCGATGTTGATTCCGGCAGTATCGAGCATCGAGATCGCGAGCGTCGCACCAAGTGCAGACGACTCGGTGCGAAGGTGCGAGCGCATCGTCGTCCAACCCTCGGCACGGTGGCGGTCATGCATCACTGACCGGCACCCCACATAGCGGTAAGAGACCAGCGCAGTCATCGAGCCGTCCCACGCTCCATAGACCAAATCTGCAGTTCGATCGGTATTCATGCTCTTACCGCCTTGCCGAAATGAGTGTAATCAACTAACCTTACGGGCGAAATCTGCCGCAGTCAAAGATGGCTCGCGGCTCCACTCATGAGGCCTGTCCGTGATCCTTCCGCAACCAACCATCGAACACGCCGCCGACATCATCGCGATCAACCACTTGGCAGCCGCATACGCAGAAGCCATCTGCCGCGGGGAGATCGATGAGGCAGTTCTCGTGTATGCCGACGGCGGCGTGCTGCGCTCTCCCACCACGGAGGATGCCGTCGGCCGCGCTGCAATCGCCGACGTGATCCGCACCGCGACCGCCGGCATGGACTTCGTGTTTCAGACGGTGCACGTCGGTTTGGTACGGGTGGAAGGTGACCGGGCGTGGGCCCGATTCCCGATCACCGAGTGGGGGCGCCGTGGCGAGAAATGCGTCCAGTTTCTCGGTCTGTACGAAGACGAGGCAACGCGAACCGATCAGGGCTGGCGGCTCGCGTCGCGATACCTTGCCCCGCGCACGCTCGGGCGGCCGACCGGGCTCACCGGCCGAGTGCTCGACCTCTCGATCTTGGAGGGCTCGCCACTCCATGGCTGACATCACACCGGCCGACACCACACAGGCCGACACCACACCGGCAGCGATCGCCACACAGTTCCGTCAGTGGATGGTGGACCATGCTGCCGAACTGCAACCGTTCCGAAGCGAGCAGGGCCACACCATGGCCGACATGTACGCACACGATCGAGGGCTGATGCATCTCCTCGATGACGCCGGGTGGGGCCGCTACGGCTGGCCGGAGTGGTGCGGTGGGCTCGGCGGATCACCGGTGCTGCGCGGCGTGATTCATGACGAGTTGACCGCGGCCGGAGTTCACCTGCCCGAGGCCTACGCCGGCCTCGAGGTGATCGCGCCGATGCTGCTCAAGTACCAACCCGACCTCGCCGAGAAGCTCCTCCCGCTCGCCATTCGTGGCGACGAAGTGTGGTGCCAGGGGTTCAGCGAGCCCGACGCCGGAAGCGACCTGGCTTCGCTGCGTACTCGCGCCTTCGACGAGGGCGATCACTTCCGCGTCGTCGGCCAGAAGACGTGGACGAGCAATGGTCACCTGTCCTCATACATCGCACTGTTGGTCCGCACGGGCGACGCTGATTCGGCCCACCGAGGGCTGACGATGCTGTGGGTCGATGCCGACTCGCCGGGCATCACGATGCGCCCGATCATGTGCGCCAACGGCCGTGAGGAAGTGTCGGAGTGCTTCTTCGACGACGTGCTCGTGCCGAAGGATCGCGTGGTGGGCGAAGTCGGCGGGGGCTGGGCCGTCGTGATGTATCTGCTCCAGTTCGAGCGTGGCAACTACGCCTGGCAGCGGCAAGCGGTGATGCACTCCCGGCTCGACGAGACGCTGCATTGGGCTCGGCGGCACACCGAATCTCTTCCGCCCGACGCGGCCGGGGTGATCGGAGACGCATATCTCACGCTGATGTCGCTCCGGGCAAAGGCCCGCTCCACCATGCGACAGTTGGCCGAGGGAGTCGATCTCGGCCCCGAGATCTCGGTCGACAAGGTGCTGCTCGGAGTGACCGAGCAGCAGATCGAGGATGTCGTCCGCGGGCTGATCTGGCCGGCGGTCGAACTCGACGACGACCACGAGGCGAACATCACCCGTCACCGGTGGTGGTACAGCCGAATCACCACCATCTACGGAGGAGCCGCCGAAGTGCAACGCGATCTTGTGGCCCAGCGCGTCCTCGGATTGCCGAGGGCCTGAGCGTGGAACTCCAAGAACTCGAACTCGTCCGCACGTCGCTGCGCCATCTGCTCGCCTCGACCGAGCCGGCCCAGCTTCCTCTTGCCTTGGTCGAACAGGGATGGGACGACCTGGTCGCCGGTGATCCCGACGCGGTGATCGCGGCGTTGTTCGAGGAACAGGGAACGGCTCGAGTGGCCGGCCCGGCGCTCGACGTCGTCATGCTCGCCGCGATCGGTGCTGTCGACCCGTCGACTCACGCGCTCGTCGTTGCACCATTCCAACGCGATGTCACGTGTTCTGCCGTGCGCCGTGACGGCGTCTTGCACGTCGATGGGCTGGCCCTTGCGGGATGTGATCGCGCTGATCGATTCGTGATCGGCGACGACTCCACCGTCTGGACGGTCGCCTGTGCTTCGGTCACCGTCGCCCCCACCGGCGCATTCGATCCCGCTTTCGGACTGGGCAGGGTGACCGGGGTGGTGCCGATCGAGAGCGCGACGGCGATCGCTGGCGCACAGGAGTGGTGCGATGCGATAGCTGTCGGCCGGCGCGCGCTCGCGAGCGAGCTCATCGGCATCGGGCAACACGTCAACACGATCACCGTCGAATACGTCGGAGCTCGCGTCCAGTACCGGCGCCCGATCGGTTCGTTCCAGTCGGTGCAGCACCGCCTGGCCGACGCCCACATCGCACTGTGCGCTGCTCGCGACGCCGTGATCACCGCGTCCGAGGAGCGCGATGAGTGGTCGGCCATGACCGCCAAAGCACTCGCCGGACGCGGCGTACTTCAGGCGTTGGCGAACTGTTTCCAGGTGCACGGCGGCATCGCGTTCACCGACGAGCACGAGCTGCACGAGTACTTCGAGAGGGCGACGATGCTCGATTCGTTGCTCGGCGGCCACCGCGACCTGGCGTGGGCGATCGGTTCACAGCTGCTGACCGAGATGGCGCTCCCCCGCATCCCACGCCTATGACATCTCAAGACTGTCAAGCGTTCCCCGGCCGCAGTCCGTCGAGCAGGGCGAGGTCGTCTTCGGCCAGTGGCCAGCGGCGGCTACCGCGACTGGGCCGGAACTGCGCTCGCATTCGGAGCCCGTTGACGAGTGCGTGGAGTTCCACTCCGACGCTGTCGGGGTCGAGTTCTGCGCGAATCGACCCGTCGCGTTGGCCTCGCTCGACGAGTTCGGCCCATCGGGCAACCCATACCTCGATGGCGTTGCGCATGATTCCCGCTTGGCTCGGATCGCTGGCGGCTCGGGCCATGAACGCGATCCAGAGTTGGGATTCGCTGTGCTCGCCGTGGAGGATCGCTCGCATCGCGGCGCGCACGGCGTCGAAGCCGCTCTGTTCGTGCTCGACGATCTGGAACCGTTCGAGGTTGATGCGTTCCAAC
>DATKCX010000041.1:0-7118 GCA_035512975.1 Ilumatobacter sp. | reverse complement strand
ATTTCGAACGAGAACCGGTTCACGACCAAGCCAGTCGAACTGGGGACGCGCGTGGCACCGCGCACTCGAGGTAGTCGGCTTGCCGCCGATGCGGGTCTACGACTGTAGACATGCAGCGGCGACCACTTGGCTCCGCAGCGGCGTACCACTCGGCGAAACCGCCCGGCGCCTCGGGCACAGCGTTGAAACCCTCGTGTCCACCTACGTTGGAGCCCTACACGACGACGAGACAATCAGTAATGCGAGGATCGAGAGCTTCCTTACCGAGCAATCCCCGTCACTGTCGCAACCGACTGTCAATCGCACTATTTAAAGATCGGGTGCCGGATTCTCAAGAGCATGACGGCATCGAGCACCAACGAGACGTACACGAGGGTTTCCGGGGGTCCAACAGCTTCTCGACTGCGCCCCAAAATCCGCAGCGTTCGGGCCCAACCAAAGAACGATCCGTCGCTACTGGCGACACGCTGACGAACATCGTTTCGAGCCATCGTCACTTAGGTCGCCCATCCACTCTCCGGTGATTGGCACCCAAATCGACGCTACGGCTAGAAATTCCTCTTGCGCCGCACAACCAAACAGCCATCTGCACACTCGAGGTATCACGCCAGAGCGCTGCGGTGGACCGCTCGCGCCCGTTTCGTTAGCGCACAATCTGTTCACCCCCTTCCGGGGGTCGAACCGGTTCGTGCCAATCGACGTGGTCGACTCGTTTCGGCGTCACCGGCTCGGGCGGGTTGGTGCGCGAGAAGCGCGGCGCCGGGCGTGGTTGATCGACTCCATCGACACGCGTGAACACGCGCCGGGCGACCATATGGGAGTGCGCGAGGGACTCCGACATGGTCAGCACGGGGGTCACGCAGGCGTCCGAGCCTTCAAAGAGTGCTGCCCAGTGATCTCGTGGAGCGCTTGCGAACCTCGTGGCGAGCACGCTCCGCAGCTCGCCAGCGCGCTTGTCGTCGAACTGGTTCGGCAGGCTCGTCGGATCGAGGTCGAGCAACGCCAACATCCGTGCGAAGAACTGCGGTTCGATACAGGCGACCGCGACCGATCGCCCGTCGCCGCACATGTACGTGTCGTAATACGGGCGGCTGCCGTCGAACATGTTGGTGCCACGCTCGTCGTTCCAGTGACCGTTGCCACGCATGGCCCACTGCATCTGGGCGAGCACGCTCGCCCCGTCGCACATCGCTGCGTCGATCACTTGCCCTTGTCCAGATCGCTCGCGTTCATAGAGGGCTGCCAGGACTCCCATGACCAGGAACATCGATCCCCCGCCGAAGTCACCGACGAGGTTGAGGGGCGGGATCGGTCGCTCCTGCGGCCTGCCGATGTTCTCGAGGATTCCAGTCAGCGAGATGTAGTTGAGGTCGTGACCGGCTGCGTGCGAAAGGGGTCCGCTCTGGCCCCATCCGGTCATCCTCGCGTAGATCAGCCGCGGGTTGATCGCTTGACACGCCTCTGGTCCGACACCGAGCCGCTCAGTCACGCCAGGCCGGAACCCCTCGACCATCACGTCGGCCGAGGTGACCAGGCGGAGTACACGGTCAATGCCCGCCGGGTCCTTCAGGTCAACGCTGATGATCCGGCGGCTGCGAGTGATCGCGTCGATCCTGTCGCCATCGCTCAACGGGAAGCCCGACGGACCGACGCGCTCGACGCGAATGACGTCAGCCCCGAGGTCGGCGAGCAGCATGCACGCGTGTGGCGCCGGGCCGATGCCCGCAAGCTCGATGACGCGCAGCCCATTGAGTGGCCCCCCTTGGGTGGGCCGGTCTGTTGACTCGACGCTCACTGCCCGGTCAACCCTCGAAGCCGCCACCGGTGATCAGCACCTGCAATACTGCCCTCGAGTTTGTTCATGGTGGTTGGAGTCCTGTCTGTAAGAGTGATGCGGCGGCCGTTGACTGATCAGCTGGTTGCGATCGTTGCTTCGCCGGTGAGCGTCACGGTTCCGTCGGGGAGAGCCACGGTCAGATCGAGCACGACCAGGCGCTCTCCGTCGGCATCTCTCACCTCGCGGATGACCGCGCTGCAGGTGGGCTGCCCGTGGACGGGGGTGATCGCCGCAAAACGCACCCGGTAGGAGCGAATCTGCTCGACCGAGAAGTTGTCGGTGAGGATGCGTCCGAGGTACGCCATCGAGAGCATCCCGTGCGCGAAGACGTCGTCGAAGCCTGCGGATCGGGCGTTGTCGATGTCGATGTGGATCGGGTTGTGGTCGCCCGAGGCCCCAGCGAAGAGGGCCAGCGTGGTTCTGGTGATCGGCGGGATCTCGAGCGACGGCAACACTGCGCCGGCTTGGATCGTCAGTTCCATAGTTGCTCCTCTACGCGGCTCGACGGATCACCGCGGACTGACGCATCGTTGCGACTGGGCAGCCCTCGGTGTCTTCGATTCGGCTCTCGGTCACGACGAACTCGAGGGCACCTTCTTTCTTCGTGAAGTGATCCACGATCGTCGAGGAGGTTCGGAGCTCGTCACCTGCGTGAGCCACGCGGTGGTAGGTGAAGGACTGTTCGCCGTGCAGCACGGCTCCTAGGTCGACTCCTGCTTCGAGGAGCCACTCGAACGGGTCGGGTGCCTCGAGGTCGACACTGAAGTAGAACGTCGGTGGTGCCGGCAGGTCCGGGTGCCCGGCAGCGCGGGCCGCGGCGACGTCGACGAAGATCGGGTCGGTCTGCCCGGTCGCCTTGGCGAACAGCCTCAGACGGCTCCGGGTGATCAGCAGCGACGCTCCCTGGCGCTCGGCGCCGACGAGCGCGGCGAGGTCAGTCATCCGTCGACCTTCTGATACATGGTGACAACGCACGCGCCCCCCAGCCCGAGGTTGTGTTGCAAGGCAACGTGCACGTCCTCCACCTGTCGATCCTCGGCGTGACCCCGGAGCTGCCACACGAGCTCCGTAGCCTGAGCGAGCCCTGTCGCACCGAGCGGGTGCCCTTTCGAAATGAGGCCGCCGGACGGATTGGTGACCACCCTGCCGCCGTAGGTGTTCTCGCCGTCAAGGACGAACCGCTCAGCTGTCCCGACGGGTGTGAGACCGAGGGCTTCATATGTGAGGAACTCGTTGGTGGTGAAACAGTCATGGAGTTCCACGACGCGGACGTCTTCGGGGCCGATGCCGGATGCCTCGTACACGTTGCTGGCCGCGGTGGCAGTCATGTCATAGCCGACCAACTTGCGTGGATCGCCCTCGAACGTGCTGGAGGTGTCTGTGACGAGTGACTGTGCAGCGATCACGACGTCCCTACGCAAGCCGTGTGCCTTGGCGTAGTCGTGCGACACCAGCACCACCGCGGCGGCACCAGATGTAGGCGGGCAGCACTGGTATCGCGTGAGGGGCCCATAGATCTTCGGCGAGGCGAGGACTTCCTCGACGGTGAGCGGATCGCGGAACACAGCGAACGGGTTGTGGCGAGCGTGACGGCGCGATTTCACGGTGATGTGCGCGAACGTCGCCGGGTCGATCCCGAACTCGTCCACGTAGGCTTGTCCGCCAGCTCCGAAGTAGGTGGCGGCCGCCGGAACCTCGGGAGCGGGAGCCCCAACCACCGCGTCACGCGTTGCTGCGAACTCCCCCAGCGCATCCGGCCGATCGGTGAAGATGGCGCCGAGCGCACCTGGGTTCATCTGCTCGAAACCGAGCGCGAGGGCCACGTCAACCTGGCCGGATGCCACTGCCTGACGGGCCAGCCACAGTGCAGAAGAGCCCGTGGAGCAGTTGTTATTGACGTTGATGATCGGCGCACCGTGGTGGCCGAGCCGATACAGCGCTTTCTGGCCCGAGGTCGAGTCGCCGTAGACGTATCCGACGTATGACTGTTGGACCGCGTCATAGGCGATACCGGCGTCCGCGAGCGCACGCCTTGCGGCCTCTGCTCCCATCTCGTCGTACGGATCGCTCTTGCCGGCCTTGGTGAACGGAATCATTCCGACCCCGGCAACGACGACCTTCTCGGTGAGTGTGTCATTCATGTGTGGAGCCCGCCTCCCGGGGCATGTTGCATGTGCATGGTCATCGACCGGTTCGACGCGCATGTCGAAGCCGCTGGTTCATAGGTCGCCGAGCGCCGAGCCGAACTCAAGCGCTACAGCGTGTGGGTAAACAAGGTCGTGGCTCACAGTGAGCGAGCCACGATCTCCTTCATGATCTCGTTGGCCCCGCCGTAGATCTTCTGGATCCGGGCGTCCTCGTAGAGACGGGCGATCAGGTACTCGCGCATGTAGCCGTAGCCACCGAAGAGCTGGAGGCAGCGATCGATCACGTCGCCCTGCTGGTCGGTCAGCCACCACTTGCTCATCGCAGCGGTCGTTGCGTCCAGGCTGCCCCGCAGGTGCCGCACGATGCAGTCGTCCAGGAAGACACGCGCGATTCGAGTGGCCGTGGCGCACTCGGCCAATTCGAACCTGGTGTTCTGGAAGTCCCACAGCTTCTGCCCGAACGCCTCGCGCTGCTTGACGTAGGCGATGGTCTCGTCGACAGCAGTCTCCATGGTTGCCACGGCGATCAGGCCGATGAACAGCCGCTCCTGGGGAAGTTGGTTCATCATCTGCGCGAAGCCGCTGCCGGGGACGCCACCGAGCAGGTTGTCCGCGCCGACCCGAACATCGTCGAAGAACAGTTCCGACGTATCAGCGCCCGGCTGGCCGATCTTGTCGAGTATCCGTCCGCGTGCGAAGCCCGGGCAGTCTGCTGTCTCGACGGCGACGAGCGAGATGCCCCGCGCACCGGCGCTGGGGTCGGTCTTGACGACCACGATGACAAGGTCGGCGTGGTAACCGTTGGAGATGAACGTCTTCGCCCCATTGATGACGTAGTCGCCGTGGTCAAGCCGAGCCGTAGACCGCACGCCCTGCAAGTCGGAGCCGGCACCCGGCTCCGTCATCGCGATCGCCCCGATCCACTCTCCGGAGGCGAGCTTGGGCAGCCAGCGATGCTTCTGCTCCTCGGTACCGTAGGCGAGGACGTAGTGCGAGACGATCCCGCTGTGCACCATGACTCCCCAGCCCACGTCGCCGAGACGCGCTTGCGCCTCGACAACCGCAAGGTCGTGAGCGACGGTCCCGCCGCCGCCGCCGTACTCCTCGGGGATTCCGCAACACAACAGACCCAGCGCTCCGGCGGCACGCCAAACCTCACGGTCGACGTAGTGCTGAGCTTCCCACCGCTCACGTTTCGGGATCACCTCGCGCTCGACGAAGCTCCTCGCGAGGTCCGAGACGGCCTCCACACTGTCGTCCTTCCAGGGCGACGCACTGGAGGTCATGCCCTGGTCAATCGCCGAAGGACCCTCCACACCGCTAACCGACAATGGCTCCGTGTGCATGCTCATTGACACGAATGCTTAGTCCAGATTTACTCGTGAGTCAAACACGGAAATGACCTCATCCTGCAGCACGGGTCGGCCACGCCGGCACCGCCTCGCCGTCGATTTCTCTGCGCTACCGCAGTTGGTGGGCGAGCAGAGCTCCCTTGCGTTTTACTCACCAGTCAGTGTACTGTGGCTCCGCGTTGGCAACGGCAAACGAGGAGAACAGTGGCATGAGCACATCGCAGCACACAGCTAAAGCAGTTCCGACCACAACCGCCGCGCTGGCCGAACTGGTCGACGGCTGGTGGATGCGCACCGATCCTCAGGCCACCGCACATCCCTGGGGCGTGTTCGAGCGACTCCGCAACGAGGCGCCGGTATATCGGCATCCGTCGGGCTCGGTGGTTCTCGTGAGCCGTTATGCAGACGTGAACCATGTGCTCTTCGACTCAGATCACTTCTCTAGCGACCCCCATCATCTCAAGGTCAACAAGCCGGCGGGTCCGGCTACGGAAGACCCGGAAATTCAGCGCCGCACGCAGTTGCTCGAAGAAATCCTGGATTTCCACTACCACTTTCTTTCTGCGTTCGATGATCCCCATCACACCGAACTTCGGTCGCTCGTGAATCGGGCGTTCACCGCCAGAGCAGTCAACGAGTCTGCGGAACTCATCGAAGCGTTGGTCGATGAACTGCTCGACGCTGCGTCAGCGATGGGTGAGTTCGACATCATGGACGACTTCGCTTGGCGTCTGCCTTTGATCGTCGTCACCCAAATGCTCGGGATCTCTCGCGAGGACTGCGAGGAGATTCACGCACTGTCCGACGACATCGGTGCCTTCTTCGGCGCACGATCGGTCGGTGTGGGGAACGAGCACCTGGAATCTGCACACGCCAGCATGCTCAAACTCCGCGCGTACCTCGGCAACATCTTCGATCACGGAAACCTCGACGAGATGCCAAGTCTCATGTCGGTCATCGTTCAGGGCTACCGCGACCACGTCGAGTTGCAAACGGATCTTCTCGCGCTGACCTACATGTTGCTCTTCGCCGGCCACGAGACGACCGCTCGTCTCTTGGCGACCGGAACGCACAGCCTCATGGAACACCGGGACCAGTGGGATCTGCTCTGTGAACGTCCAGATGTCATGTCGAGCGCCGTGGAAGAGCTCCTCCGATACGAAAGTGTCGCGATTGGCGTCAGCCGCTACGTGGTCGAACCGACGGTGCTCTGCGGAGTCGAGCTTCATCCAGGGGAATGGGTGCGGCTCCTGCTCGGAGCGGGCAACCATGATCCTCTTCAGTTCGAGGACCCTGAGCGCCTTGATCTCACCCGCCGCGGAGCCAAGCAGCTCGCGTTCGGAATGGGGCAGCACTTCTGCCTCGGCGCAGCTCTCGCCCGACTCGAAGCCGCGAAGGGATTCGGCAGGCTGAGCGCCCGGTTCCCCGACCTGAAGATTGCGGACCCGAGCTCCGTCACCTTCAACAGCAGCATGCAGTTCCGCGGGATCGTCAACGCCCGAGTGTCGGTGAAGTAGTACACGAAACGGTGGACCTCGACGAGGTCACATCGACGAGTTCGCTAGATCGAAGCCCCGGTGTTCCGCCGGTGTCGCTCGTATCGCGTCCACGACCAATCTCCATCCCCGAGTGACCGCAACACTCGTCCCCCGCTCGCCCCGCATACACCGTGCCGCACGAAACAGCGGCGGTCGTGCTGGTCGTGGATGCTCGCAAGCGGTCTTGCGGTGAGTGTGTTCAGGTGTGGGAGGTGCTGAGGGCGGCGATGGTGTTGGTGATGTC
>DATKCX010000040.1:0-5036 GCA_035512975.1 Ilumatobacter sp. | reverse complement strand
CGAGATTGCCGCCGAAGGGGTCTTGGCGGAGCTCCACGCTGTCGACGATGGCTCGGAGTTGCTGCGCCGGTGGGCGCAAGAGTCCGAACAGTTCACTCCTGTTCGCGGCGGGTACCACTTCAGTTATCACCGGGACCTCGGCGACGTGCGGTTGATCGTGATCGACAATCGCAACGGGCGAGTGCTCGATCCTGCGGCGCGCCAGTTGGTCGATGGCGAAGAATGGGACTGGGTGCGACGTAGGGCGAACGAGCCGTGCCGACACCTGCTCATCGCCTGCTCGCTGCCGATGCTCGTGCCCGGGGGTTTGCACGACCTCCAGTATTGGAACGAGGCGTTGTGCAGCGGCAAGTGGGGCAAGACGATCGGCCGCGTCGCCGAGCGAATTCGACGAGCGATCGACCTCGAGGACTGGGCTGCCTTCAGCCTGTCGTTTCAGAAGCTCTGCGAGCTGCTTGCCGAGGTAGGCACCCAGACCGAGACGCACGACGCCCCCGACACGATCACCTTGCTGGCCGGCGACATTCATTTCGCCTTCACGGCAGACGCCGAGTTTCTTGACCGGCCAGAAGTCACCAGTCGCATCGCTCAGATCGTCAGCTCACCGATTCGCAACGCGCTCAGCACACGTGAGCGGCGCGTGATCCGGTTCGCGCTCAGCCGTGTCGGCCGTTCGGTTGGGCGCGGGCTGCGCCGGTCGATCGGTGGTGACACCACACCGCTGGTGTGGGAGCTCGACAACGGCCCGTACTTCGCCAACAACATCGGCATGCTGACCTTCGCAGACGATGGCGAACGGCCTCGCCTCGTCATCGAACACGCAGAGCCCGACGACGACGGTCAACCCGTGCTCGACGTGGTGATGGAACGAACTCTCTGACGGCGATCACGACGCGCCACGTGATGCCCGATCACCAGCACCATGAATCGAACGACCGCAGCGTCACCTCCTTCGTCACAGCGAAGGAGTCGGCATCGACGAACACCATCCGCGCCTTGCCGACGAGCACGAACTGTTCACCCAAGGCGATGGTCCGCCGTGGGTAATCGCACGCTTCGTCGAACGGCACCGACGCGATCTTGGTGAGGTCACCCCCGCTGACTCGAACGAAATCGATTCGGCTCGCCCCCACTCCGTACACGGGCACGGCGATGGTGCCCGTGGGTTGCCAGTACAAGAACGCGTGATGATCGCCTTCGATGTGCGTGCCCGAGCCGAAATCCACGGTGTCGACACGTCGCGGGTTGCTGGGAACCGACACATCGAACAGCGAGATCTGCGCGCCCTCCGCTACACCGAATTCGTTGGCGTCTTGCCCGACGCCGATGAGCATCCCGCCCTCGGCCGGGTGCAGGTACGCGGAGAAACCGGGAATCTTGAGCTCGCCTTGCAACACCGGAAGGTCGGGGTTGGTGAAGTCCACGACGTACAGCGGGTCGGTCTGACGGAAGGTCACCACGTAGGAAATCGGGCCGACGTGCCGCACCGCGAAGATCCGTTCGCCCACCCCGAGATCGGCGACCCCCGAGATCCGTTCGAGCCCATTGGCGGTGATTCGAAGTGCGAAGACCGCGGATGATGTGCCGGGCCCCCACCAACCGTTGGTCACTGCGACGCGGACGACACCGTCGTGCTCACCGATGGCGAACTGGTTGAGCAACGAACCCGGAACTTCGGCCGACCCTCGATACGCGGCTGGTGCCGAGGGCGACAGATCGAACATGTGCAGTTCGCTGATCGTTCCGCCGTCGAAACCGAACCAGCCGAACTGCTGGTGAGCGCGATACGACGACAGGAACAGGTGGTCGGCACTCGCCGTGACCGAATAGGTGCTCGACGCAACTCCCACCGCACCGATGACCGCGCCGTCGCTCGACGCATCGATCTCGGCCACATAGGTCGTCGAACCGGGTTGCATGATGCGCGGCACGCCAATCTGCTCGCAGTCGACGGCCCGTTGCGCGGGCGTGATCGCCCAATCGTCGGCGAACTGCATTCGGTGCGGTAGCCAGTCGTCGATGGTGGTGTCACGGATCGCAGCATGACGCTCATCGACTTGAACCGTGACGAAGAGGTCCCACAACCACCGCTGGCTGACCAGAACGAGGCGAACCTTTCCGCTCACCGACCGCATCGCTTGGAGGTGCCCATCCAGCATGGTGCTCGGCCGCACGAGCTGGATGGCTGCCGGGTTCGAGACATCGAACAGGTCGACGAACGTGGCGGTTCCGATGGTCGAATGTGTCGCGACGACGAGACGATCGCCGTAGAGGATCATCGAAGCGTTCGACCGGTCGTACAGGGTGAACGTGGACAGCAACGAACGGGACGCAACGTCGACCACGTTGATCTGGACGAGGTGAGCATTTGCGGCTTGATCGAACACGGAACCCGACTCGTAGACGACAGTGCCATCGGTTTCGACGACATCTCCTTCGTCGACGTCGGCGAACTGCGTGTTCGTGTTCGAGAACTCGGCGGTACCTCCCGCCGGTGCATCGGTATCGCCGCCGGTGCTGGGCAGTTCCGTCTGGCCAACGGTCCCCCACTGCTCGAGCTCGGCGATGGCCGCATCCTGATAGCCAACGAGTAGCTCGTCGCACGAAAGACCGAACACGAGGTCGGGATCCCCGAGTCGGGCCGGCAGCTCGTCGAGCTCACGGGTGTCGAGGATTCGGAGCGCACCATTCGGTGGCCCCGAGAACACGGCTCCGTCGATCGCCCCGAGATAGTCGAACACGAAGTGCGCCGTCGCCGTCACCGAAGGTGTGGCGCAGATGCGCCGGTCGACACCCAACTCGGTGGCCGTGAGGTTGGCGACGGTCTGGCCTACAGCGAAGTTGTGTGTGGAGGTGGCGTCGGCTACAGCGCCGTCGGCGTGCACGGTGGCGAACCCGAGGCCCTGCGGCTCGGTGACGGCCACGTTCATCATCACGACATCGCCGGGATGTGCGTCGGGTACCTCCACACAAACACGGCCACCTTCGGCGACCGCCTGACCAGCGGTCGGGCCGTCGACCAGGCGGGTGTCGAGGATCCGTCGCGACCCGTTGTCGGGTCGGGCGAATGCATCCGCGTCGAGCGTTCCGATGAGATCGAACAACACGTGCACCGAACCGTGATCGGCGGCCGTTGCACACAACGTCCCTGCAGCGCTGAGCGGCTGGAACGCAAGGTTGGCGACCGTCTGTCCGGCCGCGAAGTTCACCGACGACGTGGCTGGAACGTGGTCGCGATCGGCGTGCACGGTGATGAAGCTGGCGGTCTCGGGTTCGGTGACGGTCGTGTTGACGATGGCAATCGTGGGTTCCTGAGCATCGGCGGTGCCCGGTACCCCGACGCAGACGGTCGCACCTGGGGCGACGGGCGCTGCACCCAATCGAGTATCGAGCAAACGGGCTGCGCCACCCTCCGATGCCGTCATGGCGCTGCCGTCCACCAGCCCGACGAGATCCATCACGAAGTGGCTCGTGGTCGACCACGATGGCGTGACGCAGACTTCGAGTTCGGCAGTGACCACCGTGAGCGTGAGGTTCGGCGTGGTGGCGTTCGGTGCGAAGTTCACCGACGACCGCCACGTGGGGTTCGACACCTCGTTGTGGGCGGTGGCGTACCCAGCACCCGAAGGGTCGACGACGGTGGTGTTCACGATCGCCACGTCGCCAGCAGTGGCATCTGGGATCGCGACACAGACGGTCTCGAGTGGGCCCGCACGGTGGCCGTCGGTGTCTGCGACGGCCACATCCGCAACTCCCAAGCTCACGAGCGAACCTGCCAGCAACACCGAAGCTCCAACAATCACGTGCCTCATCGAGCGTCCCCCTCTGGTCCGACTCGAATATTGTCACGGGTCGATCTTCGACACAAACCAGTCGCTCTCTGAGTTGGCATACGGATTTCCTCTCCACCTAGGGTCCGCACATGGGGACTCGGTCGGTGACCTTCGTCGAGGTGGGCGGTGGGTGTCATGCCTATCTGCAAGGCGACGGCGGCTGGGGGTGGAGCAACGCCGGGTTGATCGTCGGCGACGGTGCCTCGTTGCTGGTCGACACGTTGTTCGACCTGGAACTCACTGCGGCCATGCTCAACACGATGTCGCCGCTCACTGCGCTGGCACCAATCGACACGGTGGTCAACACTCACGCCAACGGCGATCACTGCTATGGCAACCAGCTGGTCGATGGGGCCTCGATCGTCGCGTCCGCGGCCACGGCCGAGGAGATGCCGGGCGTTCCCCCGGCGACGTTGGCCGGTCTCAACGCAGCACCCGGCGAGGTGGGCGAGTTGTTCCGGTCGTTCTTCGGCGAGTTCAATTTCGAAGGCATCGAGTTGCGACTGCCCGACCAGACCTTCAGCGGGCGACTCACCATCGACGTCGGTGGGCGATCGGTCGAACTGATCGAAGTGGGTCCGGCCCATACGGCGGGCGACACGATCGCCATCGTCCCCGATGCGGGCGTGATCTACACGGGCGACATCTTGTTCATCGGCGGCACGCCGATCGTGTGGGCGGGCCCGTTGTCGAACTGGATCGCCGCGTGCGATCTGATACTGGCAAGCGACTGCGACACGATCGTTCCGGGCCACGGCCCCGTCACCGACAAAGCCGGAGTACTGACGGTCCGCGACTACCTCACCTTCGTCGACACGGAAGCAACGGCGCGACACGAAGCCGGCATCGATGCGTTCGATGCCGCCCGCGAACTCGCAGCAGCCATCGGTACCGACGCAGCATTCGGAGAACTTGGCGAATTCGGACGCATCGCCGTCAACGTCGACGCCGTGTACCGCTCCCTCGACCCCGGGTACCAAAGCCCCGACGTCGTCGAGCAGTTCCGAAGAATGGCCGCCATCGAACACGGGTAAACGGTCTACGCCTCCGGACGTAGCGACCGGTTCTGCCCTCGGCGAAAACAACGAGCGGCGGGCGAACCGACGGTTTGTCAGCTCGGCCGCCGCAGCGTTTCGTGGTGGAGACGATGGGACTCGAACCCACGACCCCCGCCTTGCAAAGGCGGTGCTCTAGCCAGCTGAG
>DATKCX010000039.1:0-3858 GCA_035512975.1 Ilumatobacter sp. | reverse complement strand
GACAAAGTCGGTTTCGAGCCCCGACTCACCGTCGGCCTGCACCCGCATGAGGTACTCACACGCGTCGAACGTATTCTCGGCGACCAACTCGGCGTCAGGTGACTGGACGTACATCGGATAGTCGTGCCGCACGACGTGGCTGCACATCGGTTCTGGTACCACGATGGCGTGGCCGCCGCGAACCTCGTCGGCGAGCAGTTCGACGTTGGCAGACGCCGCCTTGGAGAACTTCTTGACGTTGCCGGCGTGGAGCAATGCTGCGCCGCAACATCGCGCCTGACTGAGGGCGCAATCGATTCCATTGCGTTCGTACACCTGCACCATGTCGCGCCCGATTGCAGGCTGATGGAGCTCCACCAAACAGGTCGGATACACCACGACCGGACGCAGTGAGCGCGCGCCGACCCGGTGCGTGTGGACGTCACGGAGACGGCACCACGAAGAGAACCGTTGCGTCGCGAGTGTCGGCAACCGACGCACGGCAGACAGGCCCGTGAGCCACGCGAGCAGCCGACGCCGAGGCGATCCGGCTGGCGCCCCGGTCACGCGGTTGACGGCCGATGAGAACGACGTGGTCACCGTTCTCGCCAGCCCCGTGTTGATCAGCCCGGTGTTGATCAACGCTCGGGTAGAACGGCGACTCGCGGCATCGTGACCATTGGCGCGTCGCATCGCTTCGGCCCGCAACATCAGGCGCGGCAGATCGATCTGGCGCTCATGGCGACCCGGCGCATACGGGCAGTCGACGGCGCACAGCTTGCACTGAAAGCACTGGCCGACCACCCGGTCTTGCTGCTCGGGCGTGAGTCGACCTGCGTCCCGATCGTCGTGCTGGACGGTATGCCCGTCGATCGTGTCGAAGAGCGAGGGAAACGTCGAGCACAAGCTCACACACCGCCGACACTCGTCGCACACGTTGAACACCCGCGTCAGTTCGCCTCGCGTGTCGGCCTCGTCGACGTACGCCGCGTGGCTCGGGTCGTAGGTGATGGTCACGACGGCTCGGTCATCGAAGGCTTTCCAATCCTTGTTGGAACCGATCGACGTGGCTGTGTTCGATACGGACGAGCGTGTCGAACCAGTCGGCGATCTCATGCAGACCTTCGCGTCGGGCGGTCTCCGCGAAGCTCGGGTACAGCTCCTGGTATTCGGTTGTCTCGCCAGCGATCGCCGCCGCAAGATTGTCGGCGGTGTCGCCGATCTCGGTCCCCGTCACCGGGTCCCCGACGGCCGCGAGCCATTCGAGGTGATCGACCGCATGCCCACCTTCGCCCTCGGCCACCGAGCGAAACAGCGCTGCTGTTTCGGGGTGACCCTCGACGTCGGCGGCTTGCGCGAACCACAGGAATCGCCGGTTGGCCTGGCTGGCCAACGCGAACGCCAGCTTCAGGTTGGTGTGTGTCTGTGTGCCGTCGAGTTCTGGCATCGCAGTTCTCCCTGCTCAATTGGGTGGGCTCGTTCTCGTTGGGCTGGATGTCGGGGTCGGATCGTGATGTCGGCGTCGGCTCTTCCGCGCGCAGACCGTACGATCGAGTCGTGCGCTGGGACTATCAAGCACTCAAAGCTGGGGCGATGGTATCGCTGGTGTTCGCCGTGCCTTTGTCGATCGGTGCCACGTGGGCAGCGGGCTCTGGCGACAACTCCACGCTCGCAGTGTGGCTCGCCGTGGGTGCGGTCTGCGGGTTCGTGCTCGGCGGTGGCTGCGCGGCGTTCGCACAACGGTTGGACCTGCCGCTCAGCCACGGGCTGGCCACGGCCATCGTTTCGTACACCGTGGCGCAGGCGATTTTCATCTCGTTGCGACTCCTCCGCGGGGCCGACGTCAACTGGTTTGCCGCGTTGTTCAACCTGTCCGTCGTCGCAGGTGCCGGGCTTGTGGGCGGTGTGCTCGGAGGCCGTTTACGCGCCAAGGGGTTCCGGCCGTCATGATGGTGCAAACACCTCTCGTGCGAACCCCGCCCCCTAGACTGCGCGAGCAGTAACAGCTCTGAAAGGACCTCGACCCGTGACCAATGCCGCCCCAGCGGATCGCGCAGCAACCGAATCCACCTCACGACGCGCGCTGCTTGGCGCTGGCGTGATCGGAGCAGCTTTGGCGGTCACCGGTTCTCGCTCCGTCAGCGCAGCCGCTCCCGAGTCGAATGACGACGCCCGCATTGCCGATCTTGCGATCGCATACGAGCTTGCAGCCCGCGATCTCTACGACGATGCCATCGAAGCCGGCTCCACCGACGAGCTGTGGCACATACTGCGCGAGCAGCACGAGTCCTACGCCCAGCGCGTGTCGGGTCTCGTTGGAAAGCCGGCGAACACCGCGTCGGCAACGCTGTACGAAGCGCTGTCGACAAACTTCGCGTCGGCCGAGCCGATCGCTGCAGCTGTGGAACTCGAGAACACGCTGGCGGCCACCCATACCGAGTGGCTCGCCACGGTGACCGACCGCAACATCGCCATCGCACTGGCTTCGGTCGTGTCGCTCGAGTCACGTCACGCTGCGATCCTGGGTCTCCGAGCCAACGTCGCCGACGGCGACCAACTCTTCACCAACTCTGCAGCAGCACTCACCGGGGAAGCCTGAGATGAACGATTTCAACCGTCGCCAACTACTCCGCTCTGGCGGGCTCGCCTTGTCGTTTGGCGCGGTGCTCGCAGCCTGCGGTTCAAACCGCGCCGGCAGCACCGACCCAGGACGCCTTGGTGTTGCGGTTCCACCCGAGCCGTTGGCCCCAACCGAGTTCAACGATCTCGCTGTGCTCCGCACGCTGCAGTCCATTCAGTACACGGCGCTCGAGGTGTACGCCCGCATCGCCGACAATGGCGGTTTGCCCGGGGACGATTCTGGGCTCGCCGAACGAGCCGTGGCCGACCACACGCGGCACGCCTCGGAGTTGGGTGCCATGATCAGCGGTGCGGGAGGCGAGGAATACACCTGCGCCAACGCGTTCCAGATCGAACGGCTCGTCGACCCGGCGTTCGCCGCGGTCGAGGGCGACGACACGCTCGCCCCAACCGATGACGCCGAACGTGACCTGTGGCAGATCGCGAACGGCTTCGAAGACTGGATCGGCCGCTGCTCGCAAGACGCGGTCGGCCTCATTGCCGAAGACATCTCCCTGCGCTCGGGCATCATGCGCCTCGCCGGCGAAACCACCCGCCTGTCCTCGGCGTTCGCGCTGCACGTCAATCCCGACTCGTTCATCAATCCCATACTCCTCGGCCGGGATGCGATGGCCACCGACGAGATGGGTTTCCCGATCCCCTATGCCTTGCCGTCCACGTTCGGTCAGGTCACCAGTATCGATCTGCTGCTGGGCTCGTTGAGCGACGAAGGCGGCCGAGTCAAGCTGCAGCTGCAGACCCCAGCCGCGAACTCGTTCATCTACGCCGACGACACCTGCTGACCGCGGGCCAGGTCACACCGGGGTGGTACGGAACGCCTCGAACAGGTTGTACAGGAACGACGCACCCAGAACCGCGCCGCCAAGCAACACCACGCGGTTCCCCAGCGACGTAGCGGTGCGCCAGAGGAACACTGCGGCAACGCAGGCGACGATCGCAACCAGCAGGAATCCCGTGTCGCTGGTGAATGCGACGTCCCACAACTTGGTGGCGCTCACATCGCCTGGGAACAACGTTTGATCGGAACCGGTGAACGTGTTCCAACCCAACCAGCCGGCCCAGAAGGCACCAACGGCAACCGGAAACATCATGTACCGGTTCACCTTCAGGTTGAGCATTGCGACGACGGCGATCGTCATGACCACCAGCGCTACTCCGGTCTGGTAGCCGTTCTTCCCCAGGTTTTCTGCGACCGTGGAGAACACGTCGGAGATGGTGCTCGCAGAACTGTTCGGCTCG
>DATKCX010000038.1:0-2651 GCA_035512975.1 Ilumatobacter sp. | reverse complement strand
CGCCCGCGAAGCGCGGCACCATCGGCTACTGGTACGCCGGGATGATCCTCGATCTCGTACACATGCCGCTCGTGATCGGCATGGTGATCTTCGGTGCAACGATCTGGCACGGCGCGACGTACGTCTACGTGGTCACCGCCGTGGTGATCTTGCAGGTTGCCATGCTCGGGTGCCCGGTGATGTGGCTGACGGCCTGGCTCAAACGCAAGCACGACCCCGACTACCAGGGACAATGGTCGGCGACAATGTGGATCTACCAGCGGTACGGCCGCCTCGTGGGAGCCGCCGTCTTCGTGTTCTTCCTCGCGTTGGCCATGGTGATCCGCTGGCTCTTCGTCGCCTGACCCGCGGCGCTGGCGTCGCCATATTGCAACTTGGTGTCGGCACAGGAAATCCGCGCCGGGGCATTCAGTCCGCGCCGCGACTGGCCGATGTGAATGCATGTCGAACAATCGGTGCGACGCGACGGTTGCGAATATCTTGGTCGAGACCGACATCGACGCGGCAAGCGCGCCTGATCTGGTCACCGGGTTTCTGTCGCTCATGGCGGCGCATCCTGACGCATGGGTCGCTGCGATCGGCGAAGCGGGAATCCTCGTGCCCATGCCGCCGACCGTGCCACTCGACCGGCATCGTGTCGTCGTCGGCCGTTCGCTGCTCGACATGGTGCTGCCCGAAGACAAGGTCGCAGTGATCAACTCATGGGACGCCAGCGGGCTCACGGGCAGCCTCTCGATGACCGTCCGCCTGCTGACCGACCCCGACCAACCGATTCGAGTGACCCTCGTCGACGCCGTCGAACGGTTCGGCGTGCGGCTCGCGATCATGCTCCCCGCGGATGGAGCGCGTGGGCGACTCGCCAGCAGCTCGTTCGACGGGACGCCATTGCCACGCACGGCACGCGTTCGCAAAGACGCCCGCGCCATGATCACCGACGTCGACCACGCCACCACGCAGATCCTCGGTTGGGCACCCGAGCACATCGTCGACCGACGCTCGCTCGAACTCATCCACCCCGATGACCAGGATCGGGCGATCTCGAACTGGATGGAGATGTTGACCGCGCCCGGCCAGAGTCAGCGCGTCCGTCTCCGCCATCTGACCGCCGACGGCGCGTGGGTGTGGATGGAGATCACCAACCACAACCACCTCGAGGACGACGAACCGTACGTGTTGGCCGAGATGCTCGACATCAGCGAGGAACTCGCCGCACAAGAAGCGCTGCGCGCGAGCGAGCAACGGTTGCGCCGACTCGCCGAAGCACTGCCGCTCGGCGTCATCCAGATCCGGACGGACCGGACCATCAGCTACGCCAACGAACGCACTGCGGCGATCACCGGAGTCGCTGCGGCCGAATCGATCGACGCGCAGTTCGACAACGTGCTGCCGGCAGATCGAGTGCTGCTCGACAACGCGCTCGAAGCCGTGCTCGACGGCCACGATCAGGATCTATCGATCAGGTTCCGAGCACCCGACACCGTTCGACACGAGATTCTCCACACCATGGTGAGCATGCGTGCCACAACCAACACCACGGGTGCCGTCACGGATGCCATCGTCAGCGTGGCCGACGTGTCCGAGCAGGTCCGCATGACCGCGGAGCTCAAGCGGCGTGCCACCTACGACGCACTCACCGGTTGCCTCAATCGATCGGCGTTGATGGCGCGCCTCGACGAGGCGCTGCGCGATCCGGGGGTCGGCGTCGGCCTCGTGTACCTCGATCTCGACGAGTTCAAAGAGATCAACGACGAGCGCGGTCATGCGGCCGGCGATGCCGTGTTGCGCGGTGTCGCCAGTCGACTCGCCGAAGCGGTACGGGTCCACGATCTCATCGGCCGCCTCGGCGGAGACGAGTTTGTCGTGGTCTGTCGAGACATCGCCGACCGCGACGGCGCGCTGCAGGTCGGCACCCGTATCGAGGCGGCACTCGCGCGGGGCGTGGCAATACGCGACGAACGCGTCGTCGTCAGCGCCAGCGTCGGCGTCGCCCACACGACCGATCCGGCTACGTCGAGCGATCGGCTGATCGCCGAGGCCGACACCCAGATGTACACCGAGAAGCGGCGCCGCAAACGGTCACCCGAACACACTCCAAACGGCCCGACGGTTCACTCAGCGCGCCTTCACGTCGTGTGACGAACCGCCCGCGAAGGGATAGTGCCTGGCACTATCCCTTCGCGATCTAGTGTCAGGCGACATGGACGACGAGATCGGCGCACCCGTCGATCCGCTCGACGCGCTGTCGCCGCTACAACGCAAGACGCTGCGGGTGCTGCGCAAGTCCGACGAGCCGGTGGTGTTCTCGGCGGAGTTCGTGGATGACTTGATCACCACCGTCAACGACGGCTTCGAGTCGTTCCACGAGCGAATCGCCATGGCCCAGCCAGATGGCGTCATCACGGCCGCGACCGAGCGCATCTTCGTCAGCAAGTACTCGGTTGCCAGCGTGTTGGGGTGCGAGGTGCAGCACCTCCACAGCGATGACTTCCAGTGGTCGCCAGCCAACGCCGGCGGTCAGATCGCGCACCGGGCGATCCAGCTGATGCTGAACTGGCCGGGCGATCCGGTGCCGTCCCACCTCGTGAGCGAAGCGATTGCCCGCCTGATCGACGCCGACAACTCCCTTGCCGACTGGTTGGCCGGGATGTCCG
>DATKCX010000037.1:0-7198 GCA_035512975.1 Ilumatobacter sp. | reverse complement strand
AACGCGTCGAGCACCGACATCGTCCCGATTTCGTCGAGCACCTCGCCGAAGTGGAACCCTGTGAACGCCCGCGCGAGGACGAACCCGGCCAATGCGAACGCAGCGACGACCAACACGCCACGTGTCGCAACCTTCCGACGGTTCACGCCGCGCGACGCTACTGCTGCGAACTCAGCGATCCCGGACAACGAGTGCTGAACACGCTGAGAATCAACTCTTGGCGAGGAAGCCTTCGTCTTCTTCGGTGAGGAGGAGCGCGAGTTCGTCGGCGAGCACGGCGTGGCCTGCCATCTCGGGATCTGCGTCGACAATTTCGAACGCGGCGTCTCGGGCGAGTTGCACGAGCTCACGGTCACGCCGCAGCGAGGCAAGCTTCAGATCGCTGCGCCCCTTCTGCGCCGTGTTCATCAAGGTGCCCTCACCGCGCAGATCGAGGTCGACCTCGGCCAGCTCGAACCCATCGGTCGAGGCGACAAGAGCTTCGACGCGCGGATTGCCGATGGCCTTGCCGTCTTCATCGAGCTGTTCTTGGGTGACCAGCCAGCAGGTCGACTCGTGTGCACCACGCCCCACCCGACCGCGCAACTGATGCAGCTGGGCGATGCCGAATCGGTCGGCGTCGAGGATCACCATGATCGTGGCGTTGGGCACGTCGACGCCCACCTCGATCACCGTGGTGGCCACGAGCACGTCGAGTTCGCCAGCCCGGAAACGATCCATCGTGGCGTGTTTCTCGGATGCCGACAGTCGGCCGTGCAACAGCCCGATACGTAGGCCCTTCAACTCGTCGTACTGCAAGCGTTCGAACGTCTCCTCGGCCGACGCGACCTCGAGCTTCTCGCTCTCATCGATCAGTGGGCACACCACATACGCCTGCCGCCCTTCGGCGACCTCGGCGCGGACGTCGTTCCACACCTCCACCTCGAGCAGGCCGCCCGCGGCCCACTTCGTGACGATCGGCGTCCTGCCCGGCGGCAGCTCGTCGAGCACGCTCACGTCGAGATCGCCGTACACCGTCATCGCTGCCGTTCGCGGAATCGGCGTGGCCGTCATCACCAACAGATCCGGCACATGACCAGACGACTTCTCACGCAGTGCGGCGCGCTGCTGCACACCGAACCGATGCTGCTCATCGACGACGACCGCCCCCAGGGAACTGAACGCCACGCCTTCCTGGATGAGGGCGTGCGTGCCGATCGCGATGTCGACCGACCCGTTGGCGATGCCGGCGAGCACGTCCTTGCGGTCGGTGCCGGTGACTCGGTTCGTGAGCAGTTCCACTCGGAGTGGCCGATCGCCGAAGAGGTTCCCGGGATCAGGCACCATGAGGTCGCCGAGCATCGCCCGGACGCTGGTGGCGTGCTGTTCGGCCAGCACTTCGGTGGGTGCCATCAGCGCACCTTGGTGCCCACCTTGCACCGCAGTGAGGAGCGTGGACACCGCCACGACGGTCTTGCCCGCGCCGACGTCACCCTGCAACAGCCGGTGCATCGGCTGCCCGCCCGCCAAGTCGCGTTCGATTTCGGAGATGACCCTGGTCTGCGCCGCGGTGAGCGAGTACGGCAGGGCCGCGTAGAACCGCTCGACGAGTTCGCCGCCAACAGCGTGGGCCAACCCTCGCGCAGTGCGCTCGAGTTCGCGTTTGCGCAGTACGAGCACCATCTGCACCCGCAGCAGTTCGTCGAACGCCAACCGTCGCCGGGCCAACTCCTTGTGGCGCATCGTCTCGGGATTGTGGATGGACGCGAGCGCGTCGGCTCGTCCCATCAACCCGTGCTGCTTGCGAACTTCACCGGACAACGGCTCGGCCATCCCCCGGTCGCTGCACCGCCGCAACGCCTCTTCCACGAACGAAGCGATCTCCCAGGTGTTGAGCTGCGCCTTCTCGCTCTGCGGATAGATGGGAACGATGCGCGCCGTGCGATCACCGATGAGGTCGACGACGGGGTTCGTCATCTGCCAAGCGCCGCGGTACACCTCGGCCTTGCCGAACAGGGCAACCTGCAAACCCTCGCGCAACTGACGCTCGCGCCACGGCTGGTTGAAGAACACCACGTCGAGACGACCGGTGCCGTCGCCCACCCGAGCCGTGATCATGGTGCGACGATTCTTCGTCACCCGCTTGGTCACGCTGCGAACCGTGACGATCACCAGAGCTTCTTCGCTGGCGACGAGATCGTCGATGCGCGCTTCGTTGGTGCGATCGACCCAGCGTCTCGGGTACGTCATCAGCAGGTCGAGCACCGTGTTCACGTCGACGGCCGCAAGCGACGCCTTCTTCTTGTCGCCCACACCCTTCAACAAGGCAACGTCGAGCGCGGCCAACTCGCGATACGTGATCGGTGGACGCTCAGTCACGGGGCTCAAACATTCGGGGACGCGGCTACTCGACCCCGAACAGGTACGGGTACAACGGTTGCCCACCAGCATGAATCTCGACCTGCACGTCGGCGTGGCGATCGGCCAGCCAATCCCGAATCGACGAGGTGACTGTCGGATCGGCGTCGTCGCCGGTGATGATCGTCAGCAACTCGCCGTCGTCACCGATGAGCTGATCGAGGAGTTGCGTGGAAGCGTCGAGCGCCGATCCGGCAACGGCAACGATGCCGTCGCCCCGGGCGATGCCCATCCAGTCGCCCACCACGATCGGCCCAGCGTCGGAGTTGGCGTCGCGGACCGCCTGGGTGACCTCGCCGCTGGCCACCGAGTTCGAAGCGTCGGCCATTTCGGCGGCGTTCTCGTCGACCGATGCTTCCGGGTCATAGACCACGAGAGCGGCAAGTGCTTCGGTCATCGTGCGAGTGGGCACGACCACGACCCGCTTCGAGGTGAGTGCGTCGACCTGCTCGGCGACGGCGATGATGTTCTTGTTGTTGGGGAGCACGATCACCTGGTCGGCGTTGACGTGCTCGACGGTGTCGAGCAGCTCGGCGGTAGACGGGTTGAGCGACTGCCCACCGGTGACGATGCCCTGCACGCCCAGGTTGGCGAACAGTTCGACCAGTCCGTCGCCATTGCACACGGCGACGACTGCCGTGGTGACCGGCGGCAGCCCACCGCCCGCCCGCACCGTGATGCCGGGCTGGTTGGCCGGTCGATTGGCTGAGCCGCCGATGCTGGCCTCGCGCTGCGCGTGTTCTTCGGCCACCTCTTCGAACAGGTCGGTGACCCGAATCGTCTTCGGGCGACCGCCCAGGTCGAGGGGCACCTCGATGGCGGCACCGATGTCGTTGGTGTGCACGTGACAGTTCCACAAGCCGTCGCCACCGACCACCACGATCGAGTCTCCGATTGCGCCCCAGGCCTGCTTGAACTCGTCGATCCGGTGGTCGTCGAGGTCGAGGAAGTACATCACCTCGTAGCGCTGTTCGCTGACGTCGAGTTCGCCGTCGCCGCCCGACCGGTGCGCCACCAACGCCGCCCGCGCGATGCCGTCGGCGTCGAGCGGCTCCCCGAGATCTGGATCGGGCATGGGCTCGCCGCCCACGATGTGCAACGCCGAGTCGAGCAGCAGCAAATAGCCCGCCCCACCGGCGTCGACCACTCCGGCGTCTTTCAACACCTGAAGCTGCTCGGGCGTGTTGTCGAGTGCCAACTTTCCGGCGTCGCGAGCAGCCCGCACCACTTCGATCAGGCTCGCCCCGCCGCCCGAAGCGGCTTTCGCCGCCTCGGCACTTTCGCGAACCACGGTGAGAATGGTGCCTTCGATCGGTTTGAGCACGGCTTGATACGCGCTGCTCGACGCGTTCGACAGCGCATCGGCGAACTGGTGCGCCTGATCGGCCGCGTTCTGCTTGATATTCGCCTGCTTGAATGTCGATGCAATACCACGCAAGATCTGACTGAGGATGACTCCCGAGTTCCCCCTCGCGCCCATGAGCGAGCCGTGGCTGATCGCATCGCACGTCGCATCGAGATCATCGGCGTCTGCGGTTTCCATCTCGGCGATCACAGCGTCGAGGGTGCGCGACATGTTGGTGCCGGTGTCGCCGTCGGGTACCGGGTAGACGTTCAGCCGGTTCAGGCCACCTGCGTGCTCGCGAACGGTGTCGCGAAAGGTGGTCATCATCTCGCGTAGGGCGTGAACGTCAAGCCGTTCGAGGGTTGGCACCCGCTCATCGTAACGGCGGGTGCTTCAGTCGTAGTTGTTGACCATGCGGACACTGAGCACGAGCATCAACGTGCCGGCACCGGCGATGACGGCGAAACCCTTCAGCAATGCTGCGCCGTCGAACCCGTCGAGAATCAGGGTTCGAGCCGCTTCCATGATGTAGGTGACCGGGTTCCACGTGGCGGCGATCTCCATGGGTCGAGTGAGCAAGTTGCGGGGCACGAAGTTCGGCGTGAGGAACAACAACGGGAAGAACACCATGCTGCCCGACTGAGTGGCCGCAGCGCTGCGGGTGGCCAGCGCGATGAGCTGGATGAAGCCGTTGAACACAGCCGACCACAGCGAGATCATGATCACCAGCACGAAGAAGCCCAGCACACCACTTTCGATGCGGATGCCGAACGGCAATGCCACCGCGACCATGAATGCGGAGAGCACGAGGCATTTCACGAACTCGGAGTAGAGCCGACCGAGCACCAGCGACATGCGCGAGATCGGCGCGGCCCTCAGCTTGTCGAAGTAGCCGCCCTCGATCTCTTCCACGAGGTACAGGGCCGCAGCGCCGAAACTGGCCGCAAGCAGCAGTGAGCTGGGCAATTGGAACGCGGCATAGCTCTGGCCGTTGAGAAACGGTGTCTCATCGGTGGGGAAGATCCGCGCTGCTTGCCCCACGTTGACCACGAGGAAGAACAGCGGGATGAAGAGCGCAGGAAACAGCGCCTCGGGGGTTCGGATCGCTTCGCGCACCGCGCGCTGGCTGAGGGCGGACAGTTCGTTCATGACTGGAT
Organism: Ilumatobacter sp.; assembly: GCA_035512975.1. Lineage (GTDB taxonomy): Bacteria > Actinomycetota > Acidimicrobiia > Acidimicrobiales > Ilumatobacteraceae > Ilumatobacter. The sequence continues at coordinate 2,299 of DATKCX010000037.1, read as the reverse complement.
CTCCTGTACTTCTCCGGCGCCGCGAACCCGTGTGCCGCCTGTTGCGTCGAGGAACACGTCGTCGAGGGTTGGCTCGGTGACCATGCCGGTGCGTTCGCGAAGCTCTGACTTCAGTGAGCTGGGTGTGCCTTCCCGGATGATGCCGCCGTGGTCGATGATGGCGAGGCGGTTGCACAGCTGGTCGGCTTCTTCGAGGTACTGAGTGGTGAGGAACACCGTGGTCCCCATGGCATTGATACGACGGACCTCCTCCCACACCGTGAGGCGGCTCGCCGGGTCGAGACCCGTGGTGGGCTCGTCGAGGAACAGCACCTCCGGTTGATGTACCAGCGCCGAAGCAAGGTCGAGTCGACGCTTCATGCCGCCGGAATAGCCCTTCACCCGCCGATCAGCCGACTCGGTGAGGTCGACGAGCTCGAGCAGCTCGCCCGCACGGACCGCCGCTGACTTTGCGTTGTGGCCGAACAATCGAGCCTGCAGTGCGAGTAGTTCACGGCCCGTTTGTCGTGGATCGAGCCCTGCTTCCTGCAACGCGACGCCGATCTTGCGCCGAGCCTCGTTGGGGTTGGCCGCCACGTCGACTCCGGCGACGTGCGCGGTGCCGGCCGTGATGGTCATGAGGGTGGTGAGCATGCGAACAGTGGTGGACTTCCCGGCACCGTTCGGCCCGAGAAAGCCGAACACCTCGCCGCTGGCCACGTCGAGGTCGACGCCGCGAACGGCTTCCACCTCGCCGTCGCGGCCGGTGTAGGTCTTCTTCAACCCCACTGCTGTGATCGCGCTCTGAGCGCCGATGGTCATGAACCCTCCTGTAGAGCGGCCTCGCGCCGCCGATCTGTTGTTGCTGTTGGTGAGTCGTCACTTGCCTTCCCGAGTATGAACGACCCCTGTAACACTGATTGCAGCCGCGCTGGAGGTGAGGTTTGCGAGCGAACAGTTGCTGGGCCTGGGCGAGGGAGTCGCTACAACGGCTGCTAGCCTTCCCTGGCCGTGTGGGCACACACGTTTGTCGGTGATTTCGCCGATGCGCCCACCGCAGGTTTCGATTTCGAGGAGTACGAACATGGCATCAAAGTGTGAAGTCTGCGGCAAAGGCCCGTCATGGGGCATGTCGGTTTCCCACTCACACCGGCGCACCAAGCGTCGCTGGAACCCGAACATTCAGCGCGTTCGCGCCCTGGTGAAGGGCGCGCCGAAGCGTCTCGATGTATGCACCAGCTGCATCAAGGCCGGCAAAATCGTCAAGGCTGGCTGAGGCTCGCCATGCCTGAGGTGAAGTGATGCAGGGCGTCGTCAAAGCGTACGACCCACAATCTGGCCTCGGCGTCCTCATGTGTGACACCGATCTGGCCGACTATGACCTCGCGGCTGACGCCCTCGAGGGGTCGATCTTCCGAATGCTCCGTCAGGGGCAGCGTGTCGTGTTCAACCTCGACGAAGCCGGCCGGGCAACGCGCCTGCGCCTCGGCTCCGAGGTCGACATGGGCACCCCGGGCTACTCCAGCCCTTCCCTCCCCAACGGCTGAGTGATCGTTTTCTCCGCTATCGAGCCTCGGCATATCTGAATTTCAGATAGGTGCATCGGAAGAAATCGGCGTTCCTCCCCCCGACTCGACCACAACGCGCGCGTGGCCAATCAGGCAAACTGTTGGAAACGAGCACGGCAACGGCGCCGTAGCAAGGGGAGAACATGAGTGGAACGACGTCCAACGCCCGTCTCCAGGAGTGGGTGGCCGAATGGGCCGCCATCCTGCAGCCAGCAGACATCTACTGGTGTGATGGCAGCGCTGACGAGTACGACCGGTTGGCCAACGAGCTCGTCGCGTCAGGCACGTTCACCAAGCTCGATGAAGCCAAGCGGCCCAACAGCTACTGGGCCCACTCCGACCCGGGCGATGTCGCACGGGTGGAAGACCGCACGTTCATCTGCTCCGACACCGCCGAACAGGCCGGCCCCAACAACAACTGGCGCGAGCCCGCTGAGATGCGGGCAGAGATGACCGAGCTGTATCGGGGTGCCATGGCCGGTCGAACCTTGTACGTCGTACCGTTTTCAATGGGCCCGCTCGGCTCGCGCATTGCCCACATCGGCGTGCAGCTCACCGACTCGGCCTATGTCGCGGTGTCCATGCGCATCATGACCCGCATGGGCCAAGCCGCGCTCGACGTGCTCGGTGCCGAGGGGGAATGGGTGCCGTGCATTCACTCGGTCGGCGCACCGCTCGCCCCCGGCGAAGCCGACTCACCGTGGCCGTGCAACCCCGACAACAAGTACATCGTTCACTTCCCAGCCACTCGG
>DATKCX010000036.1:0-2734 GCA_035512975.1 Ilumatobacter sp. | reverse complement strand
TCAGGAAGGACGGCCGATGGCGTTCCGGGAGGTTCGTGTGTACGAAGTCAGAGAAGTGCTCCGGTTGTGGCTGGACGGCGAGGGGTTGCGTTCGATCGAGCGGTTGTCGGCGGTGGACCGCAAGACGGTCCGCCGCTACGTGACCGCGGCGACCGAGCTCGGTCTGGTCCGTGACGGCGGTGCCGGTCAGCTCGACGACGAGTTCGTCGCCGCGGTGGTGGAGGTGGTGCGTCCGCATCGCAGCGACGGTCACGGTGCGCCGTGGCAGCAGCTCGTCGCCGTGCACGACACCGTGAAGGACTGGGTGGCTGAGGGGTTGACGGGGGTGAAGATCCACGAACTGCTCGGCCGCCGCGGTGTGGTGGTGCCGTTGCGCACGGTGCAACGCTACGTGCGTGACGAGTGCGGCCGCCGTCGCGGTCGGGGTCCGACGGTGCGGGTCGCGGATGGTGAGCCAGGCGATGAGTTGCAGGTCGACTTCGGTCGGATGGGGCACCTCGAGTTTGATGGCCGTCGGCGGGTGGTGTGGGCGCTGATCTTCACGGCCAGCTTCTCGCGGCACTGCTTCGTGTGGCTGTCGCACCGCCAGACCCTCGACGATGTGATCGACGGGTTCGAAGCTGCGTGGTCGTTCTTCGGTGGGGTGTTCGGCACCGTGATCCCCGACAATCTCAAGGCGATCGTGACCGATGCGGATCCGCTCGCGCCGAGGTTGAACGAGGCCTTCGTCGAGTACGCCCAGACCCGCGGGTTCCACATCGACCCGGCCCGGGTGCGCCGCCCGCAGGACAAGCCACGCGTCGAACGTGCCGTGCCGTTCGTGCGGAACTCGATGTGGGCCGGTGAGACGTTCGTCGATCTCGCCGACGCCCAACGTCACGCCGAGGCGTGGTGCCGGGTCCGCGCCGGGCAGCGGGTGCACGGCACCACCCAATGCCCACCCGTTGAGTTGTTCACGCTCGAAGAGCAACCACGGCTGCTGCCGGCACCGACGGTCCGCTACGACCCTGCCGATCTACACGACGGCGAAGGTGCATCGTGATCATCACATCGAAGTCGCCAAGGCCCTCTACTCGGTCCCCGGCGACCTGATCGGCACCCGTGTCGACGTGCGCGCGGACCGGCAGCTGGTGCGCATCTACTCCAGGGGGCAGTTGGTCAAGACCCACCCCCGTCAGCATCCCGGACGCCGGTCGACGGACCCGAACGATCTGCCCGACGGCACCGCCGTGTACGCGTTGCGCGACATCGACCACCTCCGCCGCCTCGCCGCCGGGCACGGCCCGGCGGTCGGCGACTACGCGGCGGCGTTGCTGGACATCCCGTTGCCGTGGACCAAGATGCGTCAGGTCTACGCCCTGCTCGGACTCGTGAAGAAGTGGGGTCCCGAACGCGTCAACGCAGCATGCGCCCGAGCGCTCGAGGTCGACGCCGTCAACGTCGCCCTGATCGGGCGGATGCTCGAACGCGGCACCGAGAACACCACCATCCAGCCCGCCTTGCCAGGCACCGTCGTGACCGCCCGGTTCGCTCGCGATCCCGACCACTTCGCCGTCCGCTCCGGAGGTGAACGATGAGCCCGACACCGGTCGTCACCCCCGAACTCAAGGCGCTGTTGCGTCGGGTCAAGCTCGGCCGCTGCCTCGACACCCTGCCCGAACGACTCGCCCTCGCGACCACCGGCCAGCTCGGTCACGCCGAGTTCCTCGAACTCGTCCTCGCCGACGAAGTCTCCCGCCGCGAGACCAGCTCGGCTGCCCTGCGCGCCCGCACCGCCAGCCTCGACCCCACGATGACGCTGGACCGGTGGGACGACACCGCCCAGATCACCTACGACCGCAACGTGTGGAACGAACTCTGCTCGCTGCGCTTCGTCGAGTCCGGCCACAACGCGTTGATCCTCGGACCGGTCGGGGTCGGCAAAACCTTCCTCGCCACCGCCCTCGGCCACGCCGCCGTCCGACGCCGGTTCAGCGTCCACTTCGAACGCTGCGACCGACTCCTCAAACGACTCCGCGCCAGCCGACTCGACAACAGCCACGACACCGAGATCCGCAAGCTCCTACGCGTCGACCTACTCATGATCGACGACTTCGCACTCACCGCGCTGGACCCGCTCGACACCGCCGACGTCTACGAACTGATCGTCGAACGCCACCGCAGCGCGGCCACGGTCGTGACCTCGAACCGGACACCGATCGAGTGGCTCGGCCTGATGGCCGACCCACTGCTCGCCCAATCAGCGATCGACCGGCTCCAATCGGCCGCCCACGAACTCGTCCTCGACGGCGAGTCCTACCGCCAACGCCAACGACCCGGCATCAACGAACCACTTGACCAACCACCAGCGGGGCCGCGAACATCACGACGCCGACGCTGACACCCCGGGAAGTGGTCCCATCACACTGACGCTCAGGTGGTCCCATCAAGCTGGCGGGCGACAAAAGCGTCCGTGTGCGCGCTTTCGACATTGAGGACACTTCAATAGGTCGACGCTGTCCGTGCAACTTCCGTGCAACTACGTACTCCAGAACTGCCACGAATGCATGGCGATGAGGAGTGGCGCAACGCTATGAACTGGCTCAACACCGGCCGATACAAAGGCGAACACGACACGAATCAGCTGATCAGCTCACCAAAAAGCTGAGAACGATCCACCGAGATCACCGTCATCTACCAGGCGTTACGAGAGCGGATGAGGGGAATCGAACCCCCGTATTCAGCTTGGGAAGCT
>DATKCX010000035.1:0-2662 GCA_035512975.1 Ilumatobacter sp. | reverse complement strand
AAAGCACCCGTTCGCCATCGGGGGCGACCAACGCATGCGTGGGATCGCATGCTTCGAGGGTCTCGGTGGGGATCGTGGCCACGATCTTCCCGTTGTCGGCGTCCCACACGGTGACGCCGGGGCGCACGATCACGACATGCGTCGAGTCGCTGACTAACCGTCTGCGGACCGAGGGGACGGATCATCTGCTGTCGGCCGGCCAGGCGGTGGGAGTGCGGCGGTTCGTGGCGCAGAGTAATTTCGCCTCATATGCGCGCAGCGGCGGGCCGGTGAAGAGCGAGGAGGACCCGCTCGACCCCGCGCCCCCGGGCAAGTTGCGCGAAGGCCTGGCCGCGCTCAGTCATCTCGAGCAGGGGGTCCTGGATGCGCGGTGGACCGAGGGTATCGTGCTGCGTTACGGCGGCTTCTACGGGCCAGGCACCAACATGGCGCCCGGCGGTGACATGTATGAGATGATCCGCAAGCGTCGGTTTCCACTGGTCGGCGACGGCGGCGGCGTGTGGTCCTTCATCCATATCGCCGACGCGGCGGAGGCGACGATGGCGGCGGTCGAGCACGGCAGCCGCGGTGTCTACAACATCGTGGACGATGACCCCGCCCCGGTCGCCGAGTGGCTGCCGCACCTGACGCACATGCTGAGCGGCAAGAAGCCGAGGCGCGTGCCACGGTTCATCGTGCGACTGGTGGCCGGAGAGGCTGGCGTGGTGATGATGACCGACGCCCGCGGCGCGTCGAACGCGAAGGCCAAGGGCGAGCTGGCGTGGCGCCCTGCGCATCCGAGCTGGCGGCAGGGGTTCACAGCACCATGACCGATCGCGAGCGACTGCTCGACGAGCTGCGGCCGGTCTCGTTCGCCATCGCCTATCGGATGCTCGGCAGCGTCTCCGAGGCCGAGGACGTGGTGCAGGAAGCGCTGCTCCGGGTTCATCGGGCACTTGATGGCGGCGAACAAATCGCTTCACCGCACGCGTTCGTCACCACCGTGACGACCCGACTGGCGATCAACGAGCTCAACTCGGCGCGCGCCCGCCGCGAGAGCTATGTCGGCGAGTGGCTGCCCGAGCCGATCATCACCGATCGCCAGGATGATCCGGCCCGGCACCCCGAGACAGCCGAATCGCTATCGCTGGCCATGCTGGTGCTCCTGGAGAACCTCTCGCCTGAGCAGCGAGCCGTGCTGCTGCTCCACGATGTCTTCGACTATGGATATTCGGAGATCGCGGTGATCGTCGGCAAGAGCGAGGACAACGTGCGCCAGCTGGCCACCCGCGCCAGAGGCCACGTCACGCAGCGCCGGCCCCGCTTCCAAACGACACGAGAACAGCGCGAGGAGCTGGCACGACGGTTCTTCGCCGCCGCCGAGCAGGGCGACCTCGCCGAACTCGAGACGCTGCTCGCTCACGACGTGAAGCTGACCGGCGACGGCGGCGGCAAGGTTCCAGCCCTGGCGCGCTCGTTGCGCGGACGCAGCCGAGTAGCAAGCGTCATCGCGAACGGGATCCGCCGTGTTTCCGAACTCCCAGGCGTATCGTGGCGCCGCGTCGAAGTCAACGGAAGCCCTGGAGCTCTCTTCCTCGACGGACACCAGCACCTGATCGGCGTGATGGCACTCGACATCACCGACGGTCAGATCACAAGCATCAACTCGATCGTCAACCCCGACAAGCTGACGCACCTCGGGCCAGTCGCCGACCTCAAATCGCTACTGCGCTCTGCGAGATGAACTCTTAGGCTCCCCCGGCTTCCCGGACGGTTTTGGTCTGCTGAATGCCACCAGACGTCGTCAGGCTGGCCACAGTTCCTGGCCTCCGGAGTCGGAGGGCTACTAACGCATAACACTCGTCCGCCAAACGGGAAACGGACGTGCTCACCCACTCTGGATCCGGCAGTAGGTGATAATCACCTCCGACTCGAATGAGAGCGCACGACGTGCCGGTCTCGGTCGGGTTCAAATAGGTGCGATTCCGTTGCAGAATGACCGATATGTAGCGGTCTGAGATGTGGGTGTTCCGCTACAGGAATGTTGATCTGGGCCAGTTGGTTCAGTTTCTGGTCGGTAGTTCAGCGGCTCGCCAATTTGGGGGCTTATGGCCCTGGCGCCGGGTCGTCCGGCGACTGATGATCCACACATGTGCCTAGTGAATTGGGCTGCTACCGGCTGCGAATCTGATTTCGGCATATACCTGTACTGGATCCCCCTCGGTGCGGGTGGGTCGGGATTCGTTCGTATGAACGGGCGCATCTACGAGTCGATCAAAGCGCGGTTGGAGCGGAGACGCCCGATGGATCTCTATCACACAGCCCTCGCGGTTCGTGTCCCCGAGGGTCGGTTTGTCGTGGAGACGATGTGGCCGAGCCCCGACGGGAACACGGAGTTACGTGGCGTAGTTGTGGAGGCTCCTGTCTTTGCGCGACCGGTGTCGTTCACGCGGGTGTTTCGATACGAGGTGCGCTGCTGGCGAGATGGGATCCTGCCTGACTCCGACGACGCCATCGGTGGGGCACAGCTACTGAGTGATGATCTAGAGCTCGGACGCCGTCTTCTACGGATAGCCGACACTGTGCCTGCGCTGATCTGGGGGCGAGACCAATCAGCCGTCGGCGACATGTGGAACTCGAACTCGGTGATCTCCTGGCTCCTCACCCGGAGCGGTCTGCCGAT